>DWVT01000062.1 GCA_019120075.1 Candidatus Mediterraneibacter excrementigallinarum | reverse complement strand
TGGCAATTACTGAAACAATCAACGAATTATAATTGCAATCTGCTTTAGAAAATTTCTTATCAACATCTGCCGGGCGACGGCAAAAGAAAAAAGCCGTCGTTCAGCAGTCAATTACCATGCCTTTATCATGTACCGACAGCTTTGAAGAAATTCAGGACCGCCGCTCTTTTGTACCCTTCGAAGAAATGACGACCATACGCTAAAGATTACGGCGGCTTTAGGAGAAAGTCGCCGTGAAACAAAAACGGATTCGGTATAATTCGGTGGGAATTGACCCGTCAAAAAAAGTATTTTCCGCGGACAGGGAAACAAGTGTAAAGCACTATTTGAAAGAAAACACCAAAATACATTCGATGGCGTCTGGCTGCCTGAAGAACAGCCAGACGCTTTTTATTGCCTACTATGCGTTTCTATCGGTTGCCGTTCTCCCTCCCGTTTGTCTGACCGCCGGTTACGGTATCACTGCTACTCTCTGGAGAGTATGGGCGTCGCGCACCCGCATAGCGGGTGGATTATATTTCGCACGTTTCCGTTTCTCTGTTGAGAAACTTCAACGTACTCAACTGGGTCTATCCGACCCATATGAAAAAAGGAGCATCTCCACGGCAAAATGCCGTTTCCGATGCTCCTTTTAAGTGCACATTAATTATATTTACGTTTTCTAGCAGCTTCAGATTTTTTCTTACGTCTTACGCTTGGCTTCTCGTAGTGTTCCCTTTTACGGATTTCCTGCTGAATGCCAGCTTTTGCACAGTTTCTTTTGAATCTGCGTAAAGCGCTGTCTAACGTTTCGTTTTCTTTAACGATTACATTTGACATAGTCTCACACCTAACCTCCCCTCCAGCCTGGTATTGTGCATCATACGACTGTTCGGGTATATTTATTGCACTACAAAAGATTATAGCATATTTTTCTCTTCCGTCAACAGTTTTTTCTGTAAATCTCCTGTTTTTTCTTCAGAGCTTCTGAAAGGTCTTATTTGATCTGTCCCTCCAGCACCTCCGCTGCTTTCTCAAGAGCGTCCTTGATGCCTGCAGGATTCTTTCCGCCTGCCTGAGCCATATTCGGGCGTCCGCCGCCGCCACCGCCGACGCATCCGGCGATTCCCTTGACAAGATTGCCTGCGTGGGCCCCTGCCTTCATTGCACCGTCCGTGGCTGTCGCCATCAGGCTTACCTTTCCGTCATTTGCAGATGCAAGGACAACAACGCCTTCGCCCAGTTTCTCTTTGAGCTGATCGCCCAGATCTCTAAGGCCGTTCATGTCCACGCCATCCACCTCTGCAGCAAGAAGCTTCACGCCTTTCACTTCTTTCACCTGGTCCATGACGTCGCCCACTGCATCCTGCGCCATCTTGCTCTTCAGGCTCTCAACCTCACTGTGGAGAGACTTGTTTTCGCTCATCATATGTGTGATCTTGTCTGCAAGGCTGTCAGGCGTCGTCTTCAGAAGATGCGCCGCATTCTTCAGCTTCTCTTCCAGATCATTGTAATAGTTCAAGAGTCCTTCTGATGTAAGCGCCTCGATCCTGCGCACACCCGCAGCGACTCCGGTCTCAGAGAGGATCTTGAACGCCATGATCTCTGAAGTATTGCTCACATGAGTACCTCCACAGAACTCGATCGAGAAATCTCCCATATTGACAACGCGGACGATATCTCCGTATTTTTCTCCGAACAGAGCCTGAGCTCCGGTCTTTCTTGCCTCCTCGATAGGCATGTTCTTTACGACAACCGGAAGTGCTTCCCTGATCTTTTCATTGACTATATCCTCGACTTTCTTCAGTTCCTCCGGCGTCATCGCAGAGAAATGAGTAAAGTCGAAGCGGAGACGGTCTTCGTTCACACTGGATCCCGCCTGCTCTACATGGGTACCGAGAACAGTCCTGAGCGCCTTCTGAAGAAGATGTGTTGCACTGTGGTTTCTCGCAGAAAGAGCACGTTTCTTAGCGTCCACCTCAAGGGAAACCTTGTCTCCTGTCTTGATCATGCCTCTGGTCATGACACCAATGTGGCCGATCTTGCCGCCCAGGAGTTTCACTGTATCTTCTACTCTGAACTCTCCGTCCGCAGTGCGGATAAAGCCTGTATCCGCTTCCTGACCGCCGCTGGTCGCGTAAAACGGAGTCTCGTTTACAAAGATTGTCCCCTTCTCGCCGTCAGACAGAGCGTCAACGATCTCCGTCTCCGTGGTCAGCACAGTAACGTCAGACTCATATGTCAGGTGATCATATCCCACAAAAGTGCTGGTCACAGACGGATCGATGGACTCATATACCGTCACGTCAGCTCCCATGTAGTTTGTCACTTCCCGGGCGTCACGCGCCTTCTTTCTCTGGACTTCCATGCATTTCTGGAATCCTTCCTCATCCACGCCGATACCTTTCTCCTCCAGGATCTCTTTCGTCAGATCAAGCGGGAATCCGTACGTGTCATAAAGACGGAATGCATCCTCACCTTCCAGTGTAGTCTTGTTCTCAGACTCCAGCTTGGCGATCAGATCGGACAGGATTCCCAGTCCCTGGTCGATGGTCTTATTAAACTGCTCTTCCTCTTTCGTGATCACGTTGAGGATGAACTCTCTCTTCTCCTCCAGTTCCGGATATCCGTCCTTAGAGCCTTCGATCACATTCTCAGCCAGCTCCGGCAGGAATCCTTTATGGATGCCGAGAAGTCTTCCGTGGCGGCATGCCCTTCTTAAGAGACGGCGAAGGACATACCCTCTTCCCTCATTAGATGGCATAATACCATCAGAGATCATAAATGTAACGGAACGGATATGGTCCGTGATGACACGGATCGATACATCATCCTTGTACTCTTTGCCATATTCCTTATCTGCCAGGCGGCACACATGATCCCTGAGCGCCTTGATGGTATCTACATCAAAGATAGAGTCCACATCCTGCACTACGGAAGCAAGACGCTCCAGTCCCATTCCGGTATCAATGTTCTTCTGCTCCAGTTCGCTGTAATTTCCATTTCCGTCGTTGTCGAACTGTGTAAACACATCGTTCCAGATCTCCATATAGCGGTCGCAGTCGCAGCCTACTGTACAGTCCGGCTTGCCGCATCCGTATTTTTCTCCTCTGTCATAGTATACCTCTGAACAGGGTCCGCAGGGACCGGAACCGTGCTCCCAGAAGTTATCTTCTTTTCCGAATTTAAAGATCCTCTCCGCCGGGATACCGATCTTCTTGTTCCAGATCTCAAACGCCTCATCGTCGTCTACATAGACCGACGGATAAAGACGGTCCGGATCAAGTCCGACCACATCGGTCAGGAACTCCCAGGTCCACTGGATTGCCTCTTCTTTAAAATAATCGCCGAAGGAGAAGTTTCCCAGCATCTCAAAGAAAGTACCGTGGCGTGCGGTCTTTCCTACATTCTCGATGTCTCCTGTCCGGATACATTTCTGACAGGTGGTCACTCTTCTTCTGGGCGGGATCTCCTGCCCTGTAAAGTATGGTTTCAGGGGTGCCATCCCTGAGTTGATGAGCAGAAGGCTCTTATCATTGTGAGGCACCAAAGAAAAGCTCTTGAGAGCCAGATGTCCTTTGCTCTCAAAGAACTCCAAAAACATTTTCCTTAACTGGTTTACTCCGTATGGCTGCATTGTCCTAATCCTCCTCTTTCGCTCCAAAAAGCCATTCTATAATATATCACAGGCTCAGAAATTTGTAAAGCGGACGACCCGAAAGTCTCTGCTCCCGGGATGCCCGCTTTTTCAACTGTTTTCCAGTTCCTTTTTTCTAGTCCAGTTCGATCTCTTCCAGTTCCTTCGGAGGAATCGCACGGCTGGAATTCTGCACGTATTTTGCCAGATCCTTTTTCGCTGTTGCCACCGGGATATTTGTTCCTGCCCCTGCGATGCATCCGCCCGGGCATCCCATTCCTTCGATCAGGCAGCCATTCAGCTTTCCGGCCTTGGCAAGCGTGAGGATCTTCCGGCACTCCGCCAGTCCTTCCGCATGCTCGATATTCACCTGTACATCAGGATAATATTCGTTGATACATTTTTCAATAGCATGGGCAACGCCGCCCGCACAGGCGTATCCTCTTCCTGCTCCGGTCGCGTCATGGAAAGAAGACTCCGCCTCGTAGTTCGTCAGGTCGATCTCCTTCGCGTCGAACATAGCCTGCAGCTCCTCGAATGTGATAACGAAATCCACGTCGCTTCGGACGCTTCTCCTGGAAGCCTCCAGCTTTTTGGACGCACAGGGTCCGATAAATACAACTTTGGCATTCGGATGCTCCTGTTTGATCGTCCTCGCCGTCGCCACCATGGGGGTCAGTTCCTGGGAGATCTCATCGATCACATCCGGGAAGAATTTCTTTGCCATCACCGCCCAGGACGGACAGCAGGACGTCAGCAGGAAGGGCAGTTCTCCCGTGACTACCTTTTCCACATAGTGGTGCGCCTCTGCTACGGCGCCGATATCCGCGCCCAGAGCCACTTCATAGACTTCCGAAAATCCCAGTTCTCCCAGCGCCGCCTTGATATTCCTCGGCGTGATATTGGGGCCGAACTGACCTACGAAAGCGGGCGCGATCTCCGCAATGATCTCCTCGCCTTCTGTCAGGGCTCTTGCCAGCTGGAAAATCTGTGACTTATCAGAGATAGCGCCAAATGGACAGTTCACCATACACATCCCGCAGGAGACACATTTCTCATTATCAATGAATGCCCTCCCGTATTTGTCAGAAGTGATCGCGTTCACGCCGCACGCCTTCTGGCAGGGACGCTCCTTCTTTGCAATCGCGTCATAAGGACAGACAGATTTACATTTTCCGCATTTGATACATTTTTCCTGGTCGATGACGGACTTTCCGTCCACCATGGAGATTGCCCCTCTGGGGCACACTTCCTGGCAGGGGTGCGCCAGACATCCGCGGCACATATTGCTCACTTCATATTTGTTTTCCTCACAGCTGTCACAGGCAGAAGGGATAACCTGCATCAGCGGCGGCTCATAATATTTCTCCGAGATATTGCTTGCCTCCACTCCTGCGGTCAGATGGACCGGCTTATTCTCCGGGCGAAGGGACAGCCCCATGGCAAGCCTGAGCCGTTCCCTGACGATGGCACGGGAGCGGTAAGTACTCTCCCTGTACCTCGGTGTATCGTCGTTTACGATCTCATAGGGGATTGCCTCCATGTCATCGAGCAGAGTGGACGCATCCGCCTTAAATCCCAGTTTTGCAACCTCTGTAAAGACACGGCGTCGAATCGTCCTTACGGTAGTCTGTAATCCTCTCATCATAGGTCAGTTTCCTCCTTCAAATAATTTCTGTGCATAGTGTACGGACTGCATGGCGTCTTTTCCATAAAAATCTGCGCCGATCATGTCCGCGTAATCCTGGTTCAGTACAGCGCCGCCCACCATGACACGGCATCCGGGCGCTTTTTCCCGAAGCTGTTTTATGGTCTCTTCCATACTCACCACCGTAGTGGTCATAAGAGCGCTCAAACCGACGAGGCGGACATTTTTCGAAAGGACTGTTTCCACGATCTGCTCCGGAGGGACGTCCTTCCCCAGATCAATAACATCAAAACTGTAGTTCTCCAGAAGAACTTTGACGATATTTTTCCCGATATCATGGATATCTCCCTTTACCGTTGCCAGAACCACTGTCCCGATCTTCTCCTGCACCTCGCCACTCTGATCCATCCGGTCTTTAAGAACGGCAAACGCACTCTTGGCCGCCTCCGCACTCATCAGAAGCTGGGGGAGGAACACGGTTCCTTTCTCAAATCCTTCTCCCACCCGGTTCAGTGCCGGGATCAGTTCCGAGTTGATGATCTCCAGAGGTTCTCTCTCCTCTGCCATGGACACAGTAACGCTGTGTGCCTCTTCTCTCAGGCCTTTGATGATTGCTTCCTGCAGTCCCATGCTGCTTTTTCCTGTCTGAGCTGCCGTGGACACAGCCGGAGCCGCAGAGGCATACTTTCCAATGTAGTTCTCACAGTTCGGATCCAGGTTCATCAGTGCATGGTACGCATACCAGGCTCTCATCATCTCCTCCGAAGCGGGATTGATGATGCCGGCGGAAAGCCCGTTCATCATCGCCATCGTGTAAAACGAGGAGTTGATCACCGGGCGTGAGGGCAGACCAAAAGAAATGTTGGATACTCCCAGCACAGTACAGACATGCAGTTCATCCCGCAGTCTCCTCAACGTCTCCAGCGTCACCTTTGCCCCCTCGGGCTCAGAACTGATGGTCATGGCAAGCGCGTCGATAACGATATCTTTCTTCCTGATGCCGTATTTTTCCGCTTCCCTGATGATCTTTTCCGCGATCCTCACTCTTCCGTCCACATCGCCGGGGATTCCACCTTCATCAAGAGTCAGGCCGATGACCACTCCGCCGTACTTTTTGATCAGCGGGAAAACGGTATCCATGGACTCCTGCTTTCCGCTCACGGAGTTCACCATGGCCTTGCCGTTATAGATACGCAGAGCTGCTTCCATGGCTTCGCCGTCCACAGTATCGATCTGAAGAGGCAGATTGGTCACGCTCTGAAGCTCCTGCACTACTTCCTTCATCAGGGCCGGCTCGTCAATATCCGGCAGCCCCACATTCACGTCCAGGATATGGGCGCCGTTGTCCTGCTGAGTAATCCCTTCTCTCAGGATATAATCCAGGTCATGTTCCTTAAGCGCCTGCTTGAACCGCTTCTTACCGGTAGGATTGATCCGTTCCCCGATGATCCTGGATCCACTTCCGAGAAAAACACTCTGCCCGTAAGATGATACCACCGTAAATGATTTCTCTGTCACAGGCACTGCCGGCATTTCCCCGCAGAGTTCTCTCATCATCCGGATATGGTCCGGCGTTGTGCCACAGCACCCTCCGACCACGACGGCTCCCATCTGAACAACCTGTTTCATCAGCCCCGCAAACTGTTCCGGATCCACATCATAGTAAGTCTGCCCGTTCTTCTGCTTCGGGAGTCCTGCATTGGGCTTCACGATCACAGGAAGAGAGGAATATTTCAGGAACTGCTCCAGCACAGGGAGCATCTGTTCCGGTCCCATGCCGCAGTTAATGCCGATGGCGTCTGCCCGCAGCCCCTCCAGAAGAGCCACCACAGAAGGCACGTCCGCTCCGGTCAGGAGCTTTCCCCTCTCGTCAAAGATCGCCGTGGCGAAAACGGGAAGAGACGTATTCTCCTTTGCCGCCAGAACAGCTGCTTTCAGCTCATAAGTGTCGCTCATGGTCTCAATATGGATCAGGTCGGCACCTGCCTCCTCTCCCCAGATTGCAACTTCCTTAAACGCCTCATAGGCAGTTTCAAAATCCAGGTCTCCCATGGGCTTTAACAGTTTTCCCGTAGGTCCCATATCCAGAGCCGTATATACGGTCCGCCCGACTTTTGCTTCCTCCGCCGCCCTCTTTACGTTCTCCACGCCTTTCTTCACGATCTCCTCAAGAGAGCATCCGTCATCGTGAAATTTCAGAGCGTTGGCGCCGAATGTATTCGTGAGGACAATATCGCTTCCTGCTTCAATATAGGATCTGTGTATGTCCCGGATCACATCAGGATGGATGAGGTTCCAGGTCTCGGGCAGTTCTCCGGGACCCAGTCCTCTCTCCTGAAGCAGGGTTCCCATGCCTCCGTCAAAAAAGAGAAGTTCTTTTCCAAGTCTGTCTTTTATCATATCTGTATCCTTTCTTTTTCTGCCGTGTTCCTGCCATCTTCTGTGTTTACCGCCGGAAGGAGCAGTCCTTCTTTCCACATGTCTCACAGCCGGACACAGGACAGTTCATCCTGAGTTTTCCTGCTCCGATCAGTGCGGTCACCGATTTCGTAGGCGTCATCATGAAACTGTCCGTCATGGTAAGGCCAATGGTCTTCGCGCAGTCCAGCATACGCATGAGTGTCTCCTGATGTCTGATATTGAAATCGCCGTAACCAGGGCTGAAACGGGGGCGCAGATACATTCCTTCCTTTCCCATCTCTTCCCCTATCTTCTCCTGACAGTCGTCGCAGTATTCTTCCAGAAGCGCCGCGGCACACGCCTGCAGCACAGCTGCCTTCGCCATATTGGTCAGGGAAGTCCTGGTGATCAGCCGGTCCACGCCGGTTCCCAGAGTCGCTCCGAACAGGACGACTTTTTCGCATCCTTTCAGATTTCTTCCCAGACTTCTGCTTTTGATGTCCATCGGACCGATCACGATCCTGTCTTCCGCCGTCTGTTCCATATCAAAAACACGGTGGACTGACTTCTTACCGGCTTCCCGGTCCAGGTCTTCAAACGATTCCCGGATCAGCGCCAGAGTTCTGTCATCCACCGCATTTTTTCCGAATCCCAGATAACGGACGGCTTCTTTTTCCCGTCTTTCCATATTCGCTCCTAACATTTGATGATCTCCGAAAGATTGCCCATAATCGCAGCCGCAACATCCGGCTTGTTCATCGAATAAATGTGTATATTCTTCACGCCGTTTGCCAGCAGATCGATGATCTGATCCGTGGCATAGGCGATTCCCGCCTGCTTCATCGCCTCAGGGGAACTTCCAAACCGGTCGAGGATCGAGAGGAACCTTCTCGGGAACACAGTTCCGGAGAGTTCCTGGCTGCGCTTCATCTGCGACGCGCTTGTGATCGGCATGATGCCGGGCAGCACCGGCACCGTGATCCCGGCCTCCCGGATCCGGTAGAGGAAATTATAGTGGATGTCATTGTCAAAAAACATCTGTGTGGTAAGGAAGTCCACTCCGCAGTCCACCTTCTGTTTCAGGTATCTGATGTCATCCGCTTTATGTTCATTCTCCACATGTCCCTCCGGATAGCAGGCCGCTCCGATACAGAAATCTCCGTGACGCCGGATCTCCTCAACCAGTTCCCAGGCATAACGGAACCGGTCCGCATCCGGAAAAGTCATATTCGCCGGAATATCCCCGCGCAAGGCGAGGATATTCTCGATTCCCAGATTTTTCAGATTCTCGATCACCCTGCGCACTTCATCTTTCGTGGAAGAAGCGCAGGTCAGATGAGCCAGACTCAGAACATGGAGATCATTCTTGATGTGAGAAGCGATCCTTGCAGTATTTTTGCTCGTACCTCCGCCGGCGCCATATGTAACGCTGATAAATGCGGGATCCAGTTTTGCGATCTCATCTGTCGTCGCAAGGACTTTCTCTATCCCTTCATCCGTCTTGGGAGGAAACACCTCAAAGGATATGTGTATTCTGTCTTCGTTCAGTCTGTCAATGATCTTCATTCAGTGTATTTACTCCTATTCTCCGATAAGGCCCCTGTACAGTTCTTCATATTTCCTTGCAGAAGTCTTCCATGAGAAATCCTGGCTCATGGCTCTCTCCACGATCTTGTTCCAGTCTCTCTTTCTGTCATAATAGATCCGCTCCGCATAACGGATCGTGTTCAGCATCTCATGAGCATTGTAATTTGAGAAGCTGAATCCGGTTCCTGTCTTCTCGTACTCATTATACGGCTCCACTGTATCTTTGAGTCCTCCGGTCTCTCTTACGATCGGAAGCGTTCCGTAGCGAAGGCTCATGAGCTGGCTCAGTCCGCATGGCTCAAACAGAGAAGGCATCAGGAAAGAGTCACAGGACGCATAGATCTTATGTGAGAGCTCATCAGAATAGTAGATGTTGGCGGATACTCTTCCCGAATATTTCCATGCAAAATGACGGAACATGTTTTCATACTTCACATCGCCGGTTCCCAGAACCACGATCTGTACCGCATCCTGACACAGCTCGTCCATCACGTAATCGATCAGATCGAACCCTTTCTGATCCGTCAGACGGGAAACCATACCGATCAGCATGACATGCGGGTCTCTGTTCAGTCCCAGTTCTTCCTGAAGCGCCGTCTTGTTCATCACCTTGTTCTTGCGGAAGTTTTCGATCGTAAAGTTCTGCGCGATCCGGTTGTCTGTTGCCGGATTCCAGTCATCATAATCCAGTCCGTTCACGATTCCCACCAGGTCATTGGAACGCGCGGACATCAGTCCGTCCAGTCCCTCGCCGTAGAACGGCGTTTTGATCTCTTCCGCATAACTCTGGCTCACCGTAGTTACTTTATCCGCATAGACGATACCGCCCTTTAACAGGTTCGCGTCCTTGTATGCCTCCATCTTGTCCGGAACGAAATAATATTCCGGCAGTCCTGTGATTCCTCTGACCGTCTTTGTGTCCCATACTCCCTGGAATTTCAGGTTATGTATCGTCATCACCGTTTTGATTCCCCGATAGTACTCGCCGAGATAACGGAAATTATCAAGATATACAGGGATCAGACCGGTCTGCCAGTCATGGCAGTGGATCAGATCCGGGCGGAATCCGATCACCGGCAGGATACTCAGCACGGCTTTGGAGAAGAATGCGAACTTCTCGATCCCCCACTTCGGATCTCCGTCATACGGCGCAAAACCGCTGAAATAGTGTTCGTTGTCGATAAAATAGAATGTAATGTCGTTCAGGACCGTTTTCATGATCCCGACATACTGGTTCTGGCCCGCGATGTCCATATAGAAATGACTCACATACTCCATCCTGTCTTTCCACTCCTGCTTCATGCAGGTATATTTTGGAAGAACGACACGGACATCATATTTCTCTTTATCAAATTCCTTGGGAAGTGAGCCTACAACGTCTGCAAGACCGCCTGTCTTGATAAAGGGTACACATTCTGAAGAAGCAAACAAAATGTTTTTCATACTACTATCCTCCATTTTTCGCAATAATCGCCACACGGCTTTCACTATTGACCATTATACCTCATTTTCCCCATAATGCAAAGGATTTTATTACTGTACTTCTCTGAACTGCGCGCCCCGGCTGCATCAGTTTCTGTGCCTGTACTCCAGCTGGATCGTATCGGCGATCAGTGCGATAAATTCTGAGTTTGTAGGCTTTCCCTTCCCTGTACTTACAGTGTAGCCGAACAGCTCGTCAAGCGTGTCAAGTTTTCCTCTGCTCCAGGCCACCTCAATGGCATGCCGGATCGCCCTCTCTACACGGCTCGAGGTGGTCTGATACTTTTTGGCTACTGTGGGATACAGGACCTTCGTGATCGCATTGAGCACATCCATGTCTTCCACCGCCATGATGATCGCGTCCCTGAGATAGTGATACCCCTTGATATGTGCCGGGATCCCGATCTCATGGAGCATGTTTGTCACGCGTGTTTCCAGATTTTCTCCCCCTGTTGTATTTTCTGCAATGACATCGTCATTTTTTCTTTCTGTGTTTCGCGACAGTTTTCTGACGGATTTTATCCTGTTCAGCAACATTTCGTTGTTAAACGGCTTCATGACATAGTAATTCGCGCCCTTGTTAAAGGCGTCTTCTGTGATCTTTTCCTGTCCCACCGCTGTGATCACGATAAAATACGGACGTTTGTCTAAACTCGTGTCCTGATTGATGCGCTCCATCACAGTCAATCCGTCCATTTTCGGCATAATCAGGTCGAGAAGAACAACATCCGGATGTCTGTTTTTGATAATCTGACACATCTCTTCACCGTTCTTTGCTTTTCCAACCAGATCCAGCTCTTTATCCATGCCTATGACAGTTTCAAGCATGTCGAGGATTCTCTGGTTGTCGTCAGCGACGGCCACACTCAAATGCTCCATACTCTTCTCTCCTTCAGACTTTGAGAACCATCTTTAAAAACGCCACTTGCTTATTATAATGGTCTTAATTTGCGGAATCAAGGAGTTTTTGTAGCACTAATTCGACACAAAATTCGACAAATCAGATTATTTTACCTGGTCCAGCATATTTTCAATAAATATCCCATACCCCTTTGTCGAATCCTGGACAAATACATGTGTAACAGCACCTATCAGTTTTCCATTCTGAATGATAGGGCTTCCGCTCATTCCCTGTATGATACCTCCCGTTTTTTCAAGAAGTTCAGGATCTGTGACCTGGATCACCAGGCCTTTGTTGATTTCTTTGCCTGACCTGTCGATATCTGTCACCTGGATTTCATACTCTTTCAGTTCATTATCGACAAAGCATCGGATCGTGGCGCTTCCTGTCTCTATCTCATCCGTGGACGCCGTCTCGATAGGAATCTGCTCGTCAAAAAGCTGGTCCAGCCGGTCTACCGTCCCATAGATTCCCGCCTCCGTGTTCTTGTCGATACTCCCAAGAATATTGTAACTGTTATAAACAATGATTCCTTCCATCGTCCCCGGACTCCCGTCCTCACCTTTCAGTATATCCTGAATGCTCGTCTTATACAGTGTTCCTCCTGCTACTGACATAAGGACATTTGTGTCCACATCGTGAATCCCATGCCCGAGAGCGCCGAACCGGCTCTGCCCTGTCACAAATGTGACTGTTCCAAGCCCCTGCACATTGTCTCTGACCCAGATTCCCAGCTTATATTCACCGGGCCCGCACTCTACCGGCCGTATCCGCACATCCATTGTCTTATCGCCTCTCTGGAGGGTGAGTACTACGTTTTCGCTGTCAAGATGATCTACCACATCAAGCAGTTCCGATTTTCCGTTTATCACCTCACCGTTTACCGCGGTAATATAATCCCCGGACTGTACCAGTCCTGCCGCCGGCTCATGCTCGCTGCCGTCAATCCCTGTCATAGTCTCCGTGCTCAGGACCATGACGCCGTCCGTCTCCATATAGATTCCCACCGGCATGCCGCCCAGAAGTACGGTCTCACTTGCCGTCTTCGTGCTGGCCTCCGCCTGTCTGATCTCGTTTTCCTGTTCCAGCGCACCGGCGAAGACCCAGCCGGCACAGGCGGCAAACATCAGGAAAACCGCCGTCAGTAGACATTTTTTTGTCTGCCTCCGGCCTCTTTCCATATCAACCACACCCTTTCTCTGTAATCGGACAGGAGAAGAGGATCTTCCCTTGTCCGCCGCGATATCCCGGGCAGCTCACGGCAAAGCCGCTTGCCGGGCTTATCGCGCAAAAAGCGGATACAAACTGTATCCGCTTTTAGTATGTGTGGGTGTGACTCATTTCACACTGGTATTATATTTCACTCTTTGCCAGTTGTTTCATCTCTCTTGCGCTCTCAAGGATATTTCCCGTAATATTGGCTCCTCCCAGCATTCTTGCCAGTTCCTCCGTCGAAGCATCGTCGTCCAGGAGTTCTATCACAGTTCTCACAGAATTTCCATCAATTTCCTTTTTGATCAGATAATGGGAATCCGCCACTGCCGCGATCTGCGGAAGATGGGTGATGCAAAGGACCTGCCGGCTCTTTCCGATCAGCTTCAGCTTCTCCCCGACCTTTCCTGCCGTGATCCCGGAAATCCCGGTGTCGATTTCATCGAAGATCAGTGTGGGCGTATCCTCCTCGTCGGCAAGTACGGTCTTGATGGCAAGCATGACACGGGACAGTTCTCCTCCGGAGGCCACGCTGCCGAGAGGCTTTAGCGGCTCTCCCGGATTTGCCGACATATAGAACTCCGCGTCGTCTCTTCCCAGAGCACTGTAACGGCCGGTATCGATGAGACGGATTTCAAACCGGGCGTCCGCAAAATTAAGTTCCTTCATCTGTGATCCGATCTCTCTTTCCAGTTCTCTGGCTGCTCTCTCCCTGACGGAATGGAGCTTTTCCGAGATATCCGACACTTTATCCAGAGCTTTCTGTATCTTTCCGTCAAGTTTCTGCATGAAAGAATCGTAATCTTCCAGTTCACTTAGTCTCTGCTTTTTTTCGTCACAGTATGCCAGCACATCAGAAACTGTCTTTCCATATTTTGCCTTTAAATGATTTAACAGATTCAGCCTGTTCTCCGTCTCCTGAAACTCCTCTTCAGAGAACTCAAAACTTTTCGCGTATTCCGACAGTTCTCTGTTAAAATCATTGAGAAGACTGTCCGCCTCCAGAAGCTGAGCATAGAGCTGGGCTCCCGCCTCGTCAAACTCCGACGCCTCCTGAAGCGCCCGGATCGCACGGCTGAGAAAATCACTGGCGTTTCCTCTTGCATCCTCCGCCGTATACTGGTATGCCTCCGCCACAGCGGAAGTGATCCGCCTGCTCTCCGTCATCCTGCGGTATTCTTCCTCCAGTTCTTCATCCTCCCCGGGTATAAGCTGTGCTTCCTCGATCTCTTTGATCTCAAATTCCGCAAGGGCAGCTTCTTTCCTCCTGCCCTCCTCGTCTACCGCCGACTCTTCCTTTTTCCGGCAAAGCCTGCGGTATTCCTCAAATGCCGAACGCATTTTTTCAAGCAGAGGTGATGTCTTCTGCTTTGCGTACAGATCAAGAAGAGAAAGATGGTTCTTTTTCTGGAGCAGGTTCTGACTGTCGTGCTGTCCATGGATATCGATCAGCAGTCCGGCCACTGCACGGAGCACAGTCATATTCACTTTTTCTCCGTTGATACGGCTTACGCTCCTGCCTTCCATCAGCTTTCGCCCCAGGACAATGCAGCCGTCCTCCGGGTAAATATCCAGCTCTTCCAGGCGTTTCACGGTCTTTTCATCGTCCACGGTAAATGTGATCTCGACCAGTCCGCTCCTGGTGCCGTTCCTCAGCATATCTGCACTGTACTTTCCGCCCAATGCAAGGTTGACCGATCCCAGAAGAAGAGATTTGCCGGCACCGGTCTCTCCGGTGAGTATATTAAGCCCTTCTGTAAACTCTACTTCTGTCTCGTCGATCAGAGCGAGATTTTTCACGTAAAGATTTTTCAACATAAGCGACACCTATATCCCTTTTGAGACGATCTTCCTTATCTTCTCCATCACTGCCACTGTATCCTCGGTGGTGCGGATAGCGCACATGATCGTATCATCCCCGGCAATACAGCCTACCACTTCATTCCATTTCATGGCGTCAAGCGCCGCCGCAACCGCCATCGCCATGCCCGAGACGGTTTTGATCACAAGTATATTCTGCGCCATATCCATGGATACATATCCGTCCTTCAGAACACGGATATACTTCTCACTCATTCCTTCCTCCGGTCTGTGAAGGATATATTTCTGCTTTCCTCCGTTCACAGATACCTTGGTCAGTTTCAGATCCCGTATGTCTCTGGATACGGTCGCCTGAGTCACTTTAAATCCGGCACGGTTGAGATACTCGGCCAGCTCCTCCTGAGTTTCGATGTCATACTGACTGATAAGTTCAATGATCTTTGCATGACGACTGACTTTCATCTTTTCAGCTTCCTTTCATCTTTTTGCGCATTGTTTTCATAAAGCTCTCCCTGCTCAGTTTCACCAGACGGGTAGTCTCGGGCGCCCTTCGGATACAGACTCTGTCTCCGGTCACAAGAGTCCTCTGTTCTGCGCCGTCAAAGCACAGTGAGACCTTTTCCTGTCTGCCGTATCTTCCTTCACAGACCTCAATCTCGATCGTATCCTCTGCCGAGAACACAACACTGCTGGTATTAAGTGCATGTGAACAGATCGGCGTCATCACGATCATACTCGCGGTGGGTTCCACCACGGGACCCCCTGCCGAGAGATTGTACCCCGTACTTCCTGTAGGCGTAGAAATGATCACCCCGTCTGCGAGGTATGTATTCAGCAGTGTTCCGTTGACATACAGATTAAACTGCACAATCCGTATCTTTCCTTCTCTCGCGAGAACAATGTCATTTACCGCCAGATCCCGTTTTCCATCGCCGGTCACGCCTTCCAGCATCATCCGCTCCTCAATGTCCGGCACACTGTCAAAAAGCCGGTCCAGCGCCTGACGGAAATCTTTCAGTTCCACTTCCGCCAGATATCCCAGGGTTCCCAGATTGATGCCCAGGAGCGGAAGACTGGCTCTTCCCATATCACGCACGGCCCGGATCAGTGTTCCGTCGCCTCCCAGCACCAGAGCGCAGTCCGCCTCCTCCGGGACAGTTCCTGGAATAATATGCCCCTCTTCATCTTTTCTGGACAGAATACACTTCTTCCCATGGTCCTCGATATAGGCGCGGATCTCGTTCGTGATCGCAAAATCTTTGTCTTTTAATAAATTTGTGATGATGTAAAAACAGTCCATAGCCAACCTCTTCTGATGTCTTATGCGTGGTGCTGTTTCGCCAGCGTCTCAAAGGCCTGATCCACAATGTTGTCCAGCTCTTCCGCGGGAATAGCCATCCCGGCTTCCTCTTCCGGGCACTTTCTGAGGTGGATAAGGTATTCTATATTCCCCTCCGGCCCGCGGATCGGCGAAAAGTCGATGGCTCTTACCTCAAATCCGATGGATACTGCATAGTCCGCCACCTTATGGATCACTTCGCGGTGGGTGCTTTTTTCTCTTACGACACCCTTTTTCCCCACCTTTTCTCTTCCCGCCTCAAACTGGGGTTTGATCAGAGCCACGATCTCTCCATCCTCTTTCAGATAGTTCCGGATCGGTTCCAGTACCTTTGTCAGAGAGATAAAGGAGACGTCAATAGAGGAAAAATCGACAGGTTCTCCGATATCTTCCGGAGTCACGTAACGGATATTGGTCTTCTCCATGCATACGACTCTCTCGTCCTGTCGGAGTTTCCAGTCCAGCTGTCCCCGCCCCACATCGATAGCAAACACCTTCCTCGCCCCGTTCTGGAGCATGCAGTCAGTAAAACCGCCTGTGGAGGATCCCACGTCCGTACATACTTTATCCTTTACACTGACATCAAAATTAGCCATCGCTTTCTCGAGTTTCAGTCCTCCGCGGCTCACATAGGGCATGTTATGCCCTCTCACTTCAATCGCCGCATCCGGCGGAAACGTACTCCCCGCCTTGTCCTCCCGCTGGCCGTTGACAAAGACGTTTCCCGCCATGATCACAGCTTTCGCCTTTTCTCTGGATTCAGCAAGATTCCGTTTTACAAGCATTACATCCAAACGTTCTTTCATCTATTCTTCCCTCATCATCCAATGATACTCTTTCTCAACCCGGACAGATATGGAGTCACAGTCCAGTCCCACTTCTTTTCGGAGCACTTCCACATTGCCGTGTTCCACATAATCGTCTGAAATGCCAAAGTTCAGGACTCTGACAGATTTCTCCTTACCGGAGACGTACCTGAGCACCTGTTCCCCATATCCTCCTGTCAGAACATTCTCCTCAATGGTGACGAACAGACTGTGGTCCTTCAGAAGATCATCCAGCATTTCTGTATCAAGCGGCTTTACAAAGCGCGCGTTAATAAGACTGCAGGACATTCCGTTCTCTTTCAGTCTCTGTCTCACACTGTCCGCCAGTTCCGACATATGTCCCACAAACAGGATCGCGATTTCTTTTTCCCGGAAGAGCAGCTCGCTCTTTCCGTACTCAATGGGCGCCCGAAACTGACGCATTCCTTCGTAAGCAGCGCCTCTCGGATATCTCAGGGCGACAGGATACGGAAAATCCACGGCAAAGCGGACCATATCCGCCATTTCCCACCGGTTCTTCGGAGACATGATCGTCATATTCGGAATCGAACTAAGGTAGGACAGGTCGAACACGCCCTGATGCGTCTCCCCGTCGCTCCCGACCAGTCCTGCTCTGTCCACGGCGATGAACACGGGCAGTTTCTGGAGACAGACGTCATGGATCGTCTGGTCATAGGCTCTCTGCAGGAAAGAAGAATACACCGCGAACACCGGCTTCATCCCGCCTGCGGCAAGCCCCGCCGCAAACGTCATTGCATGTTCCTCCGCGATCCCCACATCAAAAAATCTCTGAGGGAATCTTCTTGCAAATCTGGACAGGCCGGTTCCGTCTGCCATGGCCGCAGTGATCGCCACGACTTTCTCATCCTTCCGCCCGATGTCTGTCAGCACCTTGGAAAAAACATCTGTATAGGTATCTTTATCCGACTTGTCCTTCGCCTCTCCGGTCTTGATCTCAAAAGGCCCTGTTCCATGAAACCTTGCCGGATTCTCTTCTGCCGGCGGATATCCTTTTCCTTTCTTTGTTATGACATGGACGAGAACAGCGTGGTCCACCCGCTTCGCCTCGTTCAGTATTTTCACAAGCTTTCTGATATCATGCCCGTCCACAGGTCCCAGATAGGTAATGTCCATGTCTTCAAAAAACATTCCCGGAACAAAGAGCTGTTTGATCCCGCTTTTTGTTTTTCTTACCTGATGGACAATACGCTCCCCCTTGACAGGGATCCGTTTCAATGTATCCTCCACGCCTTTTTTCAGATCCGTATATGCCTGCGCCGTCCGAAGCCCGTTCAGATAGCGTGACATGCCTCCCACATTCTCGGAAATGGACATATTATTATCATTGAGGATAATGATAAAATTACTCTTAAGGCGGGAAGCATTGTTGAGTGCTTCATATGCCATGCCTCCGGTCAGAGATCCGTCTCCGATCACAGACACCACATTGTATGTTTCTCCGGTCAGTTCCCTGGCCGCCACATAACCGAGGCCCGCGGAGATCGATGTGGAACTGTGACCTGTGTCAAAGGCATCGCAGTCGCTTTCCTTACGTTTCGGGAAACCGCTCATCCCCCCGTATTTCCTCAGATCATCAAAGCCTGCCCTTCTCCCGGTCAGCAGTTTGTGGGTATAGGACTGATGTCCCACATCCCAGATCAGCTTATCTTCCGGAAGGTCAAAGACGAGATGGAGAGCCATGGTCAGTTCCACCACCCCCAGATTGGAGGCAAGATGCCCTCCTGTCACACTGATCTTTTCGATCAGGAACTGCCGGATCTCATCTGCAAGAATTTTCAGTTCCTCCGGCTGCAGATTTTTTATATCATTTGCTTTTTGAATCTTTTCCAGTGCCATAAAGAGATCCCCCTATTTTTCCCGTGAGATAAGAGATACCAGAAGTTCTTTTAAAAATCTGTCACCGGCAGGCAGTCTTTCCAGCTCGTGCACTGCCTCCTCTGTCAGCGATGCGACGTCTTCTCCGGCTTTTTTGATCCCTTTCCACGTCACATAGGTGGTCTTTTCGTTCTTTTCGTCGCTGTGTATGGGTTTTCCCAGCGTCTCGGCGGTTCCTGTCACATCCAGGATATCGTCCTGGATCTGAAAGGCAAGTCCGATCTTCCCTGCAATCTCCTCGACCGTACGGACTGCAATCTCATCTGCCCCTGCAAGGACCGCCCCTGTCATCATGGAAGCCTCGATCAGAGCACTTGTCTTGAGACGGTAGATAAAATCCAGCACTTCCCCTGAAACGGCATGTCCCGACTCTTTCACGTCCACGACCTGCCCTCCGATCATCCCGTAAATCCCGGATTTGCGGGACAGTATCTGCAGCGCCCTCCCTATCGATGCACAGTCTGCGTCTTCTTCATCAAACGCGCGGCAGGCAGTCTCAAAAGCATAGTTTAAGAGAGCGTCACCGGCAAGGATGCCCATATCCTCTCCATATACAATGTGAGTCGTTTTTCTTCCCCTTCTGTATTCATCGTTATCCATGGCGGGCAGATCGTCATGGACAAGGGAATAGGTGTGTATCATCTCAATGGCGGCCATAAACGGCTCGATCACTTTTCCTTTGCCTCCGAAAAGACGGTATGTCTCCAGCATCAGCATGGGGCGCAGCCGTTTTCCTCCGGCCATCAGGCTGTATTCCATCGCCTCCATGATGATTTTCTGATACCCTTCCCGGGCCGGAAGATATCTTCTCAGGATCTCCTCTATATATTCTGTCCGCTTTTTTCTCTCTTCATTAAAATTCATGTGTTTCCCCATCCTCGTCAAGAACCAGTACTTTTTTCTCTACTTCATCGATCGCCTTGTTGCATTTTTTCAAAAGGGTCATGCCCCTGTTGTATAATTCAAATGAGTCTTCCAGCGACACATCATCTTTCTCCATATCCTGTATCACAGTCTCAAGCTGTGCGAACATGTCCTCCAGCTTTTCTTTATTTTCTTCCAAAACGTTTTTCCTCCTCCTGCTTACCAGGGTATTCCAGCTTTTCAGTTGAATCAACCTTTGCCCGGATCTTTCCGTCCGCCACAAACATGGTCAGAACGCTGTCCTGCCCTGCCTGGCTGATGCTCCTTACGTTTTTCCCCTTCTCATCCTGAATATAGGAATATCCTCTGCTTAGTTTTTCCAGAGGCGAAAGTCCTTTCATCTTCTCCACGCACAGCGCAAGCCTGTGCTTTTCCCTTGTTAGAGCCATGTCCATCCGTCCCCGCAGTGTACTCTCAAGTTCTGCGGCATACTGTCTTTTCTCATTGAGTTTCTGTCTGGGATGCGCGAGTTTCAGTCTGAGCGCATATTTCTCTGTCCTGGCCCTTTCCCGGGAAACCTGATCCAGGATCAGACGCCGCAGAGTATCTTCGTAAGCGTACAGATTCTCTTTCACCTCGCGGTATTCATAAACGGCAAGCTCAGCTGCCGCCGAAGGAGTAGGGGCCCGAAGATCCGCCACATAGTCGGCAATAGTCGTATCCGTCTCATGCCCTACCGCGGAAATCACCGGAATCCTGCAGTCAAAGATTGCTCTCGCCACAGGTTCCTCATTGAATGCCCAGAGATCTTCAATACTTCCACCGCCTCTTCCGACGATGATCACATCCACGTGAGCCTGCTCCAACGCCCGGATTCCCTTCACGATACTCTGTACCGCTCCTTCTCCCTGTACCTGAGCCGGGTAAAGAATGAGCTGAACATAAGGATTCCTTCTTGTGGAAATATTGATGATATCCCTCACCGCAGCGCCGGTCGGCGCCGTGACGATACCAACCGTCCGCGCATATTTTGGGATGGGCTGTTTATACTCCGGGGCAAACATCCCCATCTCGGCAAGTTCCTTTTTCAGCGCCTCAAACTTTTCATAAAGAAGACCAGCTCCGTCCAGAACAATCTCCCGGGCATAGAGCTGATATTTTCCATCCCGCTCATATACACTGACCGATCCAAGTACGATCACCTGCTGACCTTCCTGCATACGAAAAGAAAGCCCTGACCTGGAGCCTGCGAACATGACGCAGGCGATCGTGCCGGACTCATCTTTCAATGAAAAATATATATGTCCTGATGTATGATACTTGCAGTTTGACACCTCGCCCTTTACATAGATCCGGTTCAGCATAAAGTCCTGAGTAAACATATTTTTGATATAGGAATTGACCTGCTTTACCGTATAGACATTTTTCATGCTCCCGGCTCCTGCTGTGCGATCTTTCCGAGCACGCCGTTTACAAAGGACGGACCGTCATTTCCGCTGAACTTCTTCGCCAGTTCCACCGCTTCGTTGATCGCTACTCCCGTAGGTATCTCCTCATCCCACTTCATCTCATATACCGCAAGACGAAGAATCGTCAGATCGACTTTGTTCATCCTCGCTGTCTTCCAGCCCTTTGCATTTTCATTTATGATCCTGTCGATCTCCGGCACGTGCGCGACGACCGCCTCATATTTTTTCTGAATATACTCCTTGTCTTTTTCCGCCGCATCCTCCAGCGTCTCAAAGTAATATTTCAGATGTTCCGGCATCTCCTCCGCTTCATTAAACTCTATCTGGAACAGCATCTTGAAGATGTGCTCCCGAAGTTCCGTTCTGACCATGTCGGCTCCTTTCTCCTGTCTTCTGTATTCTATAAAAAGTGCTGTCTCCAGCCTATAACCAAAAAGGATGTCTCGCGACATCCCCTATTATACAACATATCCTCTGTGCTTGGCAACCGCCGGGACTGATCCTTATTCCTGATTCTCCATCTCAACTCCCGCCACCTTGATGTTGACATCAGCAACCTCAAGTCCGGTCATATTCTCCACAGCGTTTTTCACTTTTTCCTGAACCTTTGCAGAAACATCCATGATGCTGTAGTTATACTTCAGATTCAACGCAAGAGACACAGTGACAACGCCTTCCAGCACATCAACTTTCACGCCCTTGGAAAGGTTTTTCATTCCCAGCCGGCTGATCAGCTCGTTAGTGATATTGCCCGCCATGGAAGCAACCCCCTCCACTTCTGTAGCCGCCAGAGCCGCGATGATCGCCACGACTTCATCCGCGATCTTCACCTCGCCCAGGCTGGCATCATTCTGTATCGTATAGGTATTTCTTTCATCCTTCGCCATAATCAAAACCTCCTGTTTTGTCTAATATCTTTCTCCATTATAACAAATAACATTCTGATTGCAAAGGGAAATCCCCTATGAACGTCCGAATTCCGAGAGCACCAGCCCTTCGTTTCTCTCCTCCGTCATCCGGATGCTCCACTCGTGGGCAAACAGAAGGAGCGGGCGCCCTTTCAGGTCCTTGATCTTCTTCATATCCGAAGTTCCGCTTAAGTGATCCATATCCACGTCCTCATTTTCGATCCAGCGGATATGCTCATAAGGCAAGTTTTCCAGGATGATCTCCACATTATATTCATTTTTCAGACGGTATTTCAGGACATCAAACTGCAGCACGCCGACAACGCCCACAATGATCTCCTCCATACCCGTATTGTATTCCTGGAAAATCTGGATCGCGCCCTCCTGGGCGATCTGATTGATTCCTTTTACAAACTGTTTTCTCTTCATTGTATCCACCTGGCGCACCCGGGCGAAATGCTCCGGCGCAAAGGTTGGGATTCCTTCATAGGCGAATTTCTCTTTTGATGTGGTAAGCGTATCCCCGATGGAGAAGATGCCGGGATCAAACACTCCGATGATATCTCCGCCGTAAGCCTTGTCGATCATCTTTCTCTCACTGGCCATCATCTGCTGAGGCTGTGAGAGACGGACTTCTTTCTTTCCCTGGACATGATATACGTCCATCCCCGCCTCAAACTCTCCGGAACAGATCCGCATGAACGCGATCCTGTCTCTGTGGGCCTTGTTCATATTCGCCTGGATTTTAAATACAAACGCGGAGAAGTCTTTCTCCGTCATGGGATCGATCAGACCATGGTCTGACATCCTCGGAAGAGGTGAGGTCGTCATCTGAAGGAAATGCTCCAGGAAGGTCTGAACTCCGAAATTCGTCAGCGCAGACCCGAAAAATACCGGAGAAAGTTCTCCCTTGTCAACGAGAGACTGATCAAATTCCGCGGAAGCTCCGTCGATCAGTTCGATCTCCTCCTCCAGATTGATCTTTGCCTCGGTACCCAGAATCCAGTCGATCTCCGGATTATTGATATCCACCTTCTTCACTTCACCCATTGTGGTCCCCTTTTTCGTATCTGAAAAAAGTTCCACTTCCTTTTTGGCACGGTCATAGACTCCTTTAAAACCTTTTCCGCATCCGATGGGCCAGTTCACCGCACAGGTGGGAATCCCCAGTTCCTTCTCAATATCATCCAGAAGTTCAAACGTATCCTTCGCCTCCCGGTCCATCTTATTGATGAAAGTAAAGATCGGGATATGGCGCATGGCGCAGACTTTGAACAGTTTTCTTGTCTGCGCCTCCACTCCCTTCGACGCATCGATGACCATGACTGCGGAGTCCGCCGCCATCAGAGTTCGGTAAGTATCCTCGGAGAAATCCTGATGCCCCGGAGTATCCAGGATGTTGATGCAGAATCCCTCGTAGTTGAACTGTAGCACCGATGATGTGACCGAGATACCTCTCTCCTTCTCAATCTCCATCCAGTCTGATACTGCGTGCTTCGCCGTGGCTTTTCCCTTAACAGAACCCGCCTGGTTGATCGCTCCTCCATAAAGGAGGAATTTCTCCGTCAGCGTTGTCTTTCCCGCATCCGGGTGAGAAATGATGGCAAAAGTCCTCCTCTTTTTTATCTCATTCGTAATATCCGACATGGTTTCATTCTCCTGATTTCTTTTTATTCTTCAAAATGCCGCGCAGGGGCCGTCGCTTTTCTCTTTTGGGATCCGGCGCGGGGCTTCTCTTCTTTTATTCTTCAAAGAGAGGCGTGGAGAAATATCTCTCCGCCGTATCCGGAAGGACTGTCACTACAGTCTTCCCTTTACCAAGTTTCTTTGCAAGTTTCATGGCTGCCGCCACATTAGTACCTGAAGAGATACCGCACATGATCCCTTCCTTTGACGCCAGTTCCTGTGAAGTACGGATTGCCTCTTCATCCGTCACAATACAGATATCATCGTAGATATCCATATTCAATATGGCCGGGATCACACCGTCCCCGATTCCCATCTGAAGATGTGTTCCGATGGACCCTCCTGAAAGGATTGCCGCATGTTCGGGCTCTACCGCCCAGATCTCGATCTGCGGATTTTTCTCCTTCAGGACTTCTCCGATCCCGGTGATAGTCCCTCCGGTTCCGATTCCTGAACAGAATCCGTCGATAGGACAGTCTGCCTGTTCCAGGATCTCTACTGCTGTCTGGCTCCTGTGTACCGCAGGGTTCGCCGGATTCTCAAACTGCTGAGGCACAAATACCCTCGGATCCTCCGCCGCCATCCTGAGCGCTGTGTTCAGGCACTCCTCAATGCACGCTCCTATATTTCCCGCATCGTGGATCAGTATCACCTCTGCTCCATAATGTTTCACCAGTTTTCTTCTCTCCTCGCTGACCGAATCAGGCATGATGATCTTCGTCTGGTATCCGCGCACTGCCCCGACAAGAGCAAGCCCGATTCCCTGATTCCCGCTGGTGGGCTCCACGATAATGGTATCTTCTTTGATAAGTCCCTGTTTTTCTGCCTCCCGGATCATATTGTATGCCGTCCGGGTCTTGATGGAACCGCCCACATTCAGTCCCTCAAACTTCACAAGGATCTGGGCGCTTTCCTCATCTGCCATCCGGTTGAGACGAATCAGAGGGGTGTTCCCCATTGCCTCTAATATATTATGATAGATCACTTTTGTTTCCATACCTTTCTGCTGCATATTTCTTCCATTGCATCTAACTTTACTATTATATTACGCTCAAAGGAAGAACTCAACCGGTTTTTCTTCATAAATAGTAAAAAAAGACCACGGAAGAACGCTCACAGCGGTCTTTCCATGGTCTGTTTTACAGATGCAGATCAGCGTTGGATAAAACAAGCTTTATTCACTGATCGGCGTGATCACGATATTCTCCGGGGCGATCTCTGTCTTTCTTGTGACAATATCCTCGATCTGCGCCCGGTTTGCGTCAGTCAGTTCTTCCGCCTTTACGACCACATCCGCCGAATCCTCCGTCAGACTTACAACAGCTTCGGAAAATCCTTTCGTTGCCATCAGCGTCTCTATGGCCGCCTCCTGCTCGGAAATCTCTGTCATCTCCACCATCTGAGCAACCGCGTCCGCTTTCTCTGCATCGCTTAAATTTGTATTGTCTATGATTGCCTGAAGTGTCTCCTTATTCTGTGCTCTGACCTGTTCTCTGGAGACCTTGGCCTGGGCAACGGTGGTAGAAGCGTCGCCGCTTGTCAGGACAGCTTCTCCCGGTGTCCCTTCTGTCTCGGAATCATTGCTGGCGATCTCATCTGTGGACGTCTCGATATCCTCTTCCGAAATATCCAGAAGTTCCTGGTTCGCCAGGTCTGCGTTCGCCTCCTCCGAGCTGTCCGCCGCTCCGCCGAACAGCCTTCCTGAATAGTTCAGGTAACCGGCCACTGCGATCATGACAGCCAGGGTCGCGATAATGATCTGGTTTTTCTTAAACAAACGTTTCACTTGAACATCCTCCTTTTATGTATCAGCCCGTTTCATTATTTTAATCTTATGCGCCTCAACACCGAATAATGCCTGAACCGCTTCTGTAATATTCCGGACGACGACCGCGTTATCACCACCGTCCGCGATCACCACTACCCCTTCTACTTCCGGGGATATCTCCTTTGTCACATAGGGAATCTGCGACCCGTCAGTCCCCTGTTCATAAACACTTGTCTTGTCGGATGAACTCTCTTCTGTCGATCTGGTCCCGCCGGCACTGTCCGTCTCTTCCGTGGACTGGGAGGAACTCTGCTGATCCTTTTCCACGATTTTCTGTCCGGTAGATCTCAGGGTGATCATAACCTCCACCTCGCCTACCCCCTCCACATGCCGCAGAGTTTCCTCCGTCCTTTTTTCCAGATATTCTTCATACTTCTGTGAATCCTCATTTCCTTCCTGAGCTGAAGCGGTCACGGGATCAGCACTGTCCTGATCTGCATTCTCCGGCAGGGGAACAACAATGACCAGCAGCAGGATCCCTGTGAGCAGCAGGATGATCAGCTGATTTTTCTTTGGAAGCCTCTCTCCGCTCTTCAGCCCGTCAAGCCATCTTTTCAGCCTATTCTCCAACCCTGATCTCCTCCACTTCTATGGAACTCCCGTTTTTCTCCTCCGCCTCCCCGTTATCCATACCATCGTATTCCTCAGGAAGGAACTCCAGTATATCAGCTTCTTCCAGGCGCTCCCTCGCCAGTTCGATCTCCTGACATTCCAGTTCATACTGGCTGTTCTGATACAGTTCTCTGAACGTTTCTTCCATCCCTGACAACTTCATGACGGGGGTGAATAAAAGCACGATCAGGACCAGTCCGGAGAAGAATCTGACATATTTTCCATAATCATTTCCCGGTATGGCATGCATGACTGCCGCGGCAACAATAAGATACACGGCAATATTCTGTATCCATCCATATAACTGATGGAGCATAATACCTCCTTTCCCCTCAGGTCGTGGATGCAGCCACAATGGCGATGGTAAGGAGAAACAACACTCCCGCGGTAAAGACCACTTTTAAAAGCAGCTCATACCCCTCGCTCACACTGCTGATGCATCCCGTGATCCGCTTATCCGACACTGGCTGGACCAGGGCGGCGGCAAGTTTATATAGAAACGCCAGGACCAGCATCTGAATGACCGGCACCGCGCAGATCAGCACAGCGATCACCGCGCCGGCCATCCCGATCCCGTTCTTGATCAGTACTGCCGTTCCAAGAACAATCTCCGCAGCTCCGCCAACCGCATTACCTATCCATGGAAGCGCCTCCGCAGTCCGTGTCAGAGCGCTTTTCCGGAGAGAATCTATCACCGGAGCAAGAAGCCCCTGTACCACATTGATTCCGACCACACCGGCCAGAAGCGACTTGAGGATCCAGGATACAAGTTTCTGAAGAAGCTGCGCAAACTCGGAGAGAAAATCTTCCCCGGTCAAATTTCCCAGCACCTGGATCATGATATAGACATTGATGACCGGAAGAAGAAATCGTACCAGGACCAGTTCCACCACATAGATCAGGACCAGTATGACATTGTAAAAAAACAGAGACGTAACGCTGCCGGAAGCAAATGCCACTGCCAGAAAGTAGCTGGGACAAAGCACTCTCATAAAATCTACGAGTGCATCCAGATTCTCCTCCAGTCCCTGTGCCGCAACACGGAATGCTGTCAGACAGAGTGTGATCAGAAGCATATAGAGCACATAAAAACTGATCTCCGACACCTGCCGGTTCTGAAACGCGCTGGAAAAATTCGTGAACACGGCGGCGGTAAGCGCCACCATCAGCATATAAACCAGATTTTCTCTGTTATAGCGGAATTCATAAAAGATCCGGTCTGACAGATATCCGAGAAACGTCCTTCCCAGCCCGCTCCAGTTCCCTGTAATCAGTTCCGAAAGAACTTCCTCAAAGGAGATCTTCTGCTGCGGAAACATCCCGGACAGACTGTCCTCAATCTCATCAAAATCAAACTCCGACATCAGGGCGTTCTCTGTTTCCTCCCGGATCTCCTGCGCATCACCTTCTGTCTCCTCCGCACTTACGATCCTGGTCCCGATCCCGAATACTACAAGGATCAGCACCAGAGTCAGAAAAAGCTGGGACAGTCTGTTTCTGACCCGCCTCATGCCAGAAACTCCCGGATCGTCTCAAGAAGCGCGAGGAGAACAGGCATTCCCAGAGCGAGGATCGTCAGTTTCCCGAAGATTTCTATCTGGACCGCGATTGTCTGGTAACCCGCGTCTTTGCATATTCCCGATGAAAACTCGGCAATGTATGTCACTCCGATCATCTTAAACATGGTGGCCAGATATCCTGCGTCCATATTGATATAGGAACCGATCTGCTGTACCGTTCCGAGAAAGATCTCCAGCCTGTCGATGATGCACGCAAAAAGAAAAATACTCACCGCCACGCTCATAAAGATACCGTATTCCGCTTTTCCGCCCTTAAACTGTATGGCGAGCAGCGCACCGATCACGCCTACAATACCGATCTGCATCACATTCATCGCTCTATCTCCCCCTCTTTCCCGCTCCGAAAATTTCCGCCCGCGCTCGGTCGCCGCGTACAGGACAGCATCCTACAGAGAAAAAAGCTGACGGATCGACAGGAACAGATCGTATATGTACGGGAGCACCCAGGACAGCACCAGGATAAGCCCTGCCAGGCTGACCAGAAATGCCTGTTCCTCCCGCCCGCTGTGTTTCAGCACCTGACTCAGGATCGAGACAAGTATTCCCACAGCGGCGATTCGAAATATCAGATTTATACTCATGTTTCCTCCCTGGTCAGAGCAGGACTACGACCAGGAAGATCCCGCCCATCACCCCCAGACAGTTTCCGATCTTCCGCTTTGCCGCAAGGCCTTCTCTCAGTTTTTCTATTTCCAGATCCAGCCTGTTCAGATAAAGCTGCATGGATTTTCCCGCAGTCTCCTGATCGATCTGTCCCAGAAAAGTTCCCAGTTCCTTGAGCAGGATAGAATGTTCGCTCTTCAGGTTCAACTCCCTGAGATCCCGGTCGATCCCCCGGTTCCAGATCCGTGCAAAGGCAGACTCCTCCCGCTCATCTATCTCCGAAGCCATCCTTACAAGCCAGGTGGAAAAGGGCTTTTTCACCCTCCTTCCCGTCTCCCGGAATATCTCCGCAAGAGGAGCACCTGTGTACTCCAGTTCACCCTTGATCAAACCTGCCACGTACCGGATATAGCGCATCTTCTGGAGATAGTTTTTCAGTTCTGTTCCGTACAGCCATCCGATTCCGGCAGCGGACGCGATGATCAATATACTTCCTGCCAGTCTCTGCACAGCACACGCCCCCGCTCATCATAGATTTCCCGTATCTCCCCCGGATGTTCCACGTTTCCCAGGACCACATAGCGCTCAAACATCCTTCTCCGTATCAGTTCTCCAAGCACAGGTTTCCTTGAGGCCTCGTCCATATCCAGCCCGTGTACGCTGGCGATCAGTTTGCACCCGCACTGCATGGCATATTCCACCGCGTGGATGTCTTCCCGGGTTCCGATTTCGTCCACGGCGATCACCTGAGGCGCCATGGATCGAATAAGCATGATCATCCCGTCCGCTTTCGGGCAGCAATCCAGGATATCTGTCCGCGTTCCCAGATGATTCTGCGCTATCCCCATATGGCATCCTCCCAGTTCTGACCGCTCATCCACCACTCCTACAGAACATCCTTTTACATATTGATTTCCATCTGAGATCTGACGGATCAGATCCCGGATCAGCGTCGTCTTCCCGCATCCCGGCGGGGAGATGATCAGCGTGTGGCATACCTGCCTGTTCTTTGTGATATACGGGAGAAGGGCATCGGCACAGCCGATGACTTCGTGGGATACTCTGATATTGACTGACGATATGTACTGTATGTTCTTTACTCTCTCCTTTTCCATGATCACTTTTCCTGCCACTCCTACTCTGTGTCCTCCTTCCACTGTAAGAAATCCCTGTCTCAGTTCATTTTCATATGCATAGAGAGAATACCGGCTGATGTAATCCAGCGTCTCCCTCATTTCTTCCTTTGTAACGATGTGGACATCCCCCTCAGGAACCGGGATATCTCTGTTCCCCCGGATAATGCGGAGAGGCTGTCCGGTGCGCATGCGGATTTCCTGAAGTTTCTCCATGTCCGGGACCTCCTCTTCTATGATCTTCCTTATACTTTTTGCCAGTATTTTCAGTATCTGGGTTCTCCTGTCCTGTGTCTCCATCTTGTCCACCTCTTTACACAATATATGAGCTGCTCCGGAAAATATGACCACAATCTTTTTCCGGTCTGTGACAGAGATTTCACCTCGTATGGGGGCGTTAACTTCTATCTGGCTGGTCTCTCCCGTGACGATAAAAACAGAACAGCCGCAGGGAATACGGCGGATCTTATAATCCTTACGTATTTCCTGCGGCTGTTCGCCGTCTTTTTCCTGTTCTCTTTTCTTCTACTCGTCTTTCTGTCCGCGGAACTCCCTGATCTCTCTCAGCCGAACCGCAGTCTCTGCCTCTTCTCCCTGAGTGGTCGGATGATAGTAGGTCCTGTCTTTTAAGCTGTCCGGCATGCACTGCATGTGGGTAAGCTTTTCTTCCGTGTCATGAGCATACTCGTAGCCTTTTCCATATCCCAGATCTTTCATCAGACCGGTCACCCCGTTCCGGATCTGAAGCGGCACCGGCTCGGCCCTCAGTGTCCTGACATCCTTTTTGCAAGCCTCACATGCCGTGTACAGTGCATTGGACTTGGGCGCCATGGACAGGTACACCACTGCATGGGTCAAATGCACATCACACTCCGGCATCCCCAGGAAATGACATGCCTGATATGCCGCCACTGCGACTGAAAGAGCATTGCTGTCCGCCATCCCCACATCCTCGCTGGCGAATCGGATCAACCTCCTTGCAATATACAGCGGATCCTCTCCTCCCTCCAGCATCCGCATCATCCAGTAGATTGCTGCGTCCGGATCACTGTTGCGCATAGACTTGTGGAGTGCGGAGATCAGATTATAATGCTCTTCTCCGGTCTTGTCATACAACAGCGACTTCCGGCTGATGCACTGCTCCAGGGCCGAATCTGTCACTGTGATCCCTTCCGCGCTGATTTCACCGTTTAACACCGCCATTTCCAGTGTATTCAGAGCAGTTCTCGCGTCCCCGTTGGCAAACCCTGCGATGGCGCGGATTCCTTCCTCTGAGATCCTCACATTCTGTCCTCCAAACCCGGACGGACTCGTAAGTGCGTGCCTCAGCAGCTTTACCAGGTCTTTTTCCTCCAGCGCCTTCAGGACAAACACCCGGCATCTGGACAGAAGAGCCGCGTTGATCTCAAAAGAAGGATTCTCTGTCGTCGCTCCGATCAGGATGATGCTGCCCCTCTCCACATACGGGAGAAAGGCATCCTGCTGCGCCTTGTTGAACCGATGGATCTCATCCACAAAAAGGACGGTGCGTATCCCCACTCTGCGGCTTAACTCCGCCCGGTTCATCACGTCCTTGATCTCCTTGATTCCGCTTGTCACCGCGCTGAAATTAATAAACTCAGATTTCGTCTTGCCGGCAATGATACTTGCCAGTGTGGTCTTACCCACTCCCGGCGGTCCCCAGAAGATCATGGACGAGATCTGATCCCGCTCGATAAGCTGGCGCAGGATTTTTCCTTCCCCGACCAGGTGCTCCTGTCCCACGAACTCATCCAGAGATGTGGGCCGAAGCCTGCTGGCCAGAGGCGTAGTGACCCGGTTATTGTCAAACAATGTCATCTGTTCCATATCCATGCACCTCCATATAAGACTATTATAAAAGCCGGACGGACAAGAAACAATCCCGTTCTGGTCTGTTCCTGCCCTTCCGGCTCCCGATTCAGTATCTGACAGCCAGATACTGAAACTTATTTCTTTTTATCTGTTCAGCTTCTCAGACGTTCCGCCTGTTACTCGGCCACATCTCTCATGCTGAAGCTGAATCTGCCCATCTTATCTTTTCCAAGGCATACAACCTTCACCACGTCGCCCAGAGAAAGTACATCCTCTACCTTATCCACTCTCTTCTTGGAGATCTTGGAAATGTGTACGAGTCCTTCTTTTCCCGGTGCGAACTCAAGGAATGCGCCGAAATCCTTGATGCTGACAACTTTTCCTTCAAATACCTGACCCGCCTCAAAGTCAGTCACGATCGTATGGATCAGTTTTGCGGCCTTGTCCATTCCTTCCTTCTCCGTACCGCAGATAGATACAGAACCGTCGTCCTCAATGTCGATCTTAACGCCCGTTTCCTCGATAATGGCATTGATCGTCTTTCCTCTCTGTCCGACAACATCGCCGATCTTCTGAGGATCGATCTGCATCTGGATGATCTTCGGAGCATACGGTCCAACCTCCGGTCTCGGCTCTGCAATAGCCTTGTTCATCACCTCATCGATGATATAAGTCCTTGCCTTCTTCGTCGCAGCGATAGCCTCCTCGATGATCGGTCTTGTCAGGCCGTGGATCTTGATATCCATCTGGATCGCTGTGATTCCCTTATGAGTACCTGCAACCTTGAAGTCCATATCGCCGAAGAAATCTTCCAGTCCCTGGATATCTGTCAGCACGAGGTAATCATCGTCTGTGTCCCCTGTCACAAGACCAGCGGAAATACCTGCAACCGCTGCCTTGATCGGCACGCCGGCAGCCATCAGGGACATACTGGACGCGCAGACACTTGCCTGGGATGTGGATCCATTGGACTCAAATGTCTCGGAAACCGTGCGGATCGCATAGGGGAACTCGGACTCGCTGGGAAGTACCGGGATAAGCGCTCTCTCAGCAAGAGCTCCGTGGCCGATCTCACGGCGTCCCGGTCCTCTTGACGGTTTTGTTTCACCGACTGAGTAGGACGGGAAATTATAGTGATGCATATATCTCTTGGAAGTCTCGTTCTCATCCAGACCATCCAGTCTCTGTGCCTCGGAAAGCGGCGCCAGTGTAGTCACATTGCAGATCTGCGTCTGCCCTCTTGTAAACATGGCGGATCCGTGAACTCTCGGGATCAGGTCAACTTCTGCCGCAAGAGGTCTGATCTCATCGATAGCACGTCCGTCAGGACGTTTGTGGTCTTTCAGGATCATCTTTCTGACTGTCTTCTTCTGGTACTGGTACACAGCCTCTCCGAGGATGTCAAGCCACTCCTCTTTGTCGGCGAAAGCCTCCTCCAGCTTTTCTGTCACGACGCGGATGTTTTCTTCCCTTGTCTGCTTGTCGTCTGTAAATACAGCCTGTTCCATCTCTTCCGGGGGAACGATCTCTTTGATCGCCTCAAAGAGTTCTTCCGGAACAGAGAAATGCTGATACTCGTGTTTCGGCTTGCCGCACTCTGCAACAATGGTATCGATGAACGCGATCACTTTCTGGTTCAGCTCGTGAGCCGCAAAGATCGCCTCGATCATCTTGTCCTCCGGCACCTCGTTTGCGCCGGCCTCGATCATGATCACCTTCTCCTTTGTGGAAGCGACTGTCAGGGCAAGGTCAGAAACCTGTCTCTGAGCGGAAGTCGGGTTGAATACAAACTCACCGTCAACCAGCCCTACCTGTGTGGTAGAGATCGGTCCGTCAAATGGGATATCGGAAATACTCGTCGCAATAGCAGCTCCCAGCATAGCTGTCAGTTCCGGGCTGCAGTCCTGATCCACTGACATGACCAGATTCTCCAGTGTCACGTCGTTTCTGTAGTCCTTCGGGAACAGCGGACGCATAGGCCGGTCAATGACACGGTCCGTCAGAATCGCGTTCTCGGACGCCTTTCCCTCTCTCTTGTTAAATCCGCCCGGGATCTTGCCCACTGCGTACATTCTCTCATTGTATTCTACGCTGAGGGGGAAGAAGTCAATTCCCTCTCTCGGTTTCTCTGACGCTGTCGCAGTACAGAGCACCGTTGTATCGCCGTAGTGCATCAGCACCGCGCCGTTCGCCTGCTTCGCAACTCTGCCGACGTCCACGCGGAGTGTCCTTCCGGCCAGTTCCATCTCATATTTCTTGTACATGGCTTTCTCCTTTTCTTTTTCTATTTCCATATTTCACTCCTGCGGGCAGGCGTCTCCGAAACTACTGAAAAACATATTAAAAACCTGCTAATACACTTTTCAGTGGTCTCGGTTACATTTATCTGCCCACAATCTCAGATATTATAGCATATGCTCTCGTGTAAAGCAAATATTTTTAAAGGGCGCCATACACTTTGCGTAAAGTATATGACGCCCTTTCTTTGTGTTCCTTATTTTCTCAGACCAAGTCTCTCGATCAGGGAACGATATCTCTCGATATCAACTTTCTTAAGGTATGCAAGAAGTCCTCTTCTCTGTCCAACCATCTTCAGAAGTCCTCTTCTGGAGTGATGATCCTTCGGGTTTGCTTTAAAGTGCTCTGTCAGCTCGTTGATCCTTGCTGTCAGGATAGCGATCTGTACCTCCGGAGATCCTGTATCTCCTTCGCTTCTTCCATACTCTTTGATGATAGCCTGTTTCTTTTCTTTTGCGATCATTTTTTAATCCTCCTAAAAAATCTTTTACAAAACGCCTGACATTAAGTAACGGTCGGAGTCTGTCCGGTTACCGAATGCCGGTTCATTTCATACCTGAAAAAGTATAGCACAGCCAAATCAGGTTGTAAAGGAAATTTTACAGCCTCTGAAATATTTTTTAATAACCTGCAGGATACTTTTTACAATTCGAAATAGTTTCTCCCGAACTCCATATCGTTCATGACATGTTTCTTCAGTTCCTCTACATTGGAGAATTTTGTCTCCGGCCGTTCAAACTCGCAGAACCGGACCGTGATCTCCTCTCCGTATGCATCCCCTTCGTATCCGTATACATATACTTCCAGGAGTTTTTTGTTCTCTTCCGTCACAGTCGGCTTGATCCCGGCATTTCCGATGCCCGGATACCATTTTCCTTCTATCCTGACCCGGCATGCATATACTCCGAACCTTGGCAGGATTTTTCTTCCCCGGGGTTCAATATTCATAGTGGGAAATCCCAGGGTCCTTCCCAGCTGTCTTCCATGCTCCACGATGCCTGTCATCTCATAAGGGTAACCTAAGAGCCTCTCCGCCAGCCGTACATTCCCGACTTCAAGAGCCTCGCGGATATAGGAACTGCTGATGACCCGATCCCCATATTTCTCTTTCTCGATCACATCTACTGTGTAACCATATTTCTCCGCATATCTGCGCAGGAACTCTGCATTTCCCTTCTTCTGATATCCGAATGTAAAATCTGTCCCGACCACCACATGGGCTGCATGAAGTTTTTTGTACAGGATCTCACGAATAAAATCCTCCGCCTCCATTCTCCGCAGCTCCGGTGTGAAAGGATACCGGATCAGACAGTCGATCTGACCTTCCAGCTTTTCCCTTCGCTCCTCATGGGTCAGGAGAGAATCTCTGTCCATATCAAATGCGCAGAGGACGCTCCTGCAACCTTCTTTTTCATATTCTTTGATCTTATCTACAAGCTTCTGGTGACCACGGTGGAGTCCGTCGAACTTTCCCAGGGTCACTGCGGTCTTTTCCGCATTGTCATAAGCTTCAATTCCTGTAATGTACTGCATGTGTTTCCCTTCAGTTCCCCCGTCCGGAAACGATCTCCTCCGGATCCAGGAACATTTTTTCAAGTTCAAAGCGCATTTTGTCTGCATCATACTGATAGATACCGATAAAGTGTCCATCCGGATCGTAGATCCTGCACCGTTCCCCCGGTTCCGGCTTTTTCTGCATTCTCACGCCTTTTTCTGAAACAGCATTTCCGTTGAATGCCCTCTGTGCCTCCCGGGATGACACGACCGCCTCCGGCAGATCCTCAAACACGCTGTCAAGGGGGATAAGGATATCCCCGAGTTTTCCCGCCGCGGCCAGTTCCTGAACTTCATCCAGCCTCCGTGCCGATGCAATACCAAAATGGCCGGAACGTGTCCGTACAAGCTGCTCCATGCATCCGCCTGTTCCCAGTCTGTCGCCTATGTCCTGGCACAGAGTCCGGATATAGGTTCCTTTAGAACAGTCCACTTCCATTTTAACACGGGGCAGTTTCATATCCAGGATCTGTATCCTGTGGATCGTGACTCGTCTGCTCTTTCTTTCCACAGTCCTGCCTTCCCTGGCAAGTTCATAGAGTTTTCGCCCGTTGACCTTCAGTGCAGAATACATGGGCGGGATCTGGTCATACACCCCTGCAAATCCTTGGATACATTTCTCCGTCATCTCCGGTGTGATTCCGTCTGTCTCTCTCTCCTCCAGTACGGTACCTGAAATATCCTGTGTATCTGTAATCTTTCCCAGAAGAAGTACCGTCTCATAGGTTTTGTCCCGGTCTGTGAGCAGATCACAGACTTTTGTCGCTTTTCCAAGACAGACCGGCAACACTCCCTCCGCGTCCGGATCCAGCGTGCCGGTATGTCCGATTTTCTTCTGCCCGACGATCCGGCGGAGCCTGGCCACTACATCATGTGAAGTATAGCCTTTTTCTTTGTATATATTCAGTATTCCGTTGATCATGCCTTATACGGCAGCGTCCTGATCCGACTCTGCCGCCTCTCCTTCCACATCTTCACTCGCCCTGTGATCAAGCTGAAGTACGATCCTGCCGGTTATGTTATTGATCACATCATGACTTGAGCCGTGCATTGTAACACCGGCCGCTCTGACATGTCCGCCGCCCCCAAAATAAGAAGCGATCTCACTGACGTCCACTTCTCCTCTGGAACGGAGGCTGACCTTGAATTCCTGAGGTGCGAGCTCGTGCAGGAACATTGCAACTTCCACACCCTTTGTCTGCCTTAACTGGCTCACGATCCCTTCCAGATCCGCCGGAACAGCCTGGAAGAATTCCATCTCTTTTTTTCTCACGACAGAAATGATACATTTTCCGTCAAGAATCAGCATACTCTCCAGAAGAGCTCTTCCCAGGATCTGATTCTGGATATAGGTCTTCTCATAATATGTCTTATCGATGATACTGCTTCCGTCAATGCCTTTTCTCATCAGATCTGCCGCGATCTCCATTGTCTCAGGCGAAGTACAGGAATACTGAAAGACCCCTGTATCATGTGCGATTCCCATATAAAGCGCCTCAGCAATACTCTTGTCGATCTTTTTGCTGTCAAGCAGCCTGTATACGAGTTCCGACGATGAACTTGCATCCGGGACTATGTAGTTGTGATCTGCAAATGCTCCATTGCTCACATGGTGATCAATACAGAAAGTCTCTTTTGCATTCTCAAACAGCACCCCGGCAAATCCAAGCCTTTTCACATCACCGCAGTCCAGACAGATAAACAGATCATAGACCTCTTTCGGATCAGCCTCGCTTTTCACTTCATCCGTACAGTGTATCAGCCGATAGGCCTCGGGCACATTTTCCAGATAAACGTCCGTTTCCATCTCCGGATACTGCTCCTTCAGATACATATACAGTCCGAGACAGGAACCGACGCAGTCGCCGTCCGGGCGGACATGCCCGCCCAGAGCGACTCTGCTCTTTCCTCTTAAGATCTCATTCAGATTAATATTCATGCTATTCATCAGCTCCATCTTTTTTTAAATCTCGTGTCACTTCGTCAATCTTCCTGCTGATATTTACTCCGTATTCGATCGACTGATCGATGATAAATTTTATCTCCGGAGTATTGCGCATATTGATCGTATGCGCAAGCTCTCTTCTGATATATCCTTCCGCGCTCTGCAGGCCTTTTATCGTATCCTGCTGCATCTTCTCGTCCCCGAGCACACTGATGTAAGCCTTACATGTCTTCAGGTCTGGAGCCACTTCCACAGCTACCACTGAAGTCATGGGAGCTACCCGCGGATCTTTGATCCCCCCGCGGAGGATATTGCTCAGTTCTCTCTGCACTTCCGCATTGACCCGTGTATTTTTTATACTGTTCTTTCTCATTGCTGCTCCTTCTTTCCTGGTTTCATCCCGGAAGGTTATTTTCTCTCGATCTCGACCATCTTAAATGCTTCTACCTGGTCGCCTTCCTTGACATCGTTATAATTTTCAAATACAAAACCGCACTCATATCCGGCTCTTACCTCTTTCACATCGTCCTTGAATCTCTTCAGAGATGCAAGCGGGCCTTCATGGATCACGATTCCGTCACGGATCAGACGGGTCGTGCAGTTTCTCTCAAAAATACCGTCCTGAACGTAAGCACCGGCGATCGTGCCCACGCCTGACGCCTTGAATGTCTGGCGCACCTCCGCGTGTCCGAGTACTTTCTCCTCGAATACCGGATCCAGCATTCCTTTCATCGCCGCCTCGACATCTTCGATCGCATCGTAGATGACTCTGTAGAGTCTTAAGTCCACGCCCTCGCGTTCTGCGATATCCTTTGCTGTCGCGTCCGGACGTACATTAAATCCAATGATGATCGCATTGGATGCAGAAGCCAGGATCACATCGGACTCGTTGATCGCGCCGACGCCTCCGTGGATAACCTTGACGACCACTTCTTCGTTGCTCAGTTTGAGAAGGCTCTGCTTCAGCGCCTCCACAGATCCCTGTACATCCGCCTTTACAACGATATTGAGTTCTTTCAGATTTCCTTCCTTGATCTGGTTGAAGAGATCGTCCAGAGACATCTTGGACTTGGTCTCTTCCAGCAGTTTCACTTTGTTCTGCGCGATAAAGGTCTCCGCAAAGTTCCTTGCTTCTTTCTCAGAATCGCATCCCACGAACACTTCCCCCGCATTCGGAACATCATTCAGACCGAGGATCTCTACCGGCTGGGACGGGCCTGCTTCCTTGACACGTCTTCCCTTGTCGTCCATCATCGCTCTGACACGCCCATGCGCGCTTCCCGCCGCAATGGCGTCTCCCACATGAAGGGTACCTTTCTGCACGAGTACAGTTGCCACAGAACCTTTTCCTTTATCAAGTTCGGCCTCGATGACCAGACCTCTTGCCGCACGGTTCGGATTTGCTTTCAGTTCCATCACTTCCGCTGTGAGAAGGATCATTTCCAGAAGTTCCGGAATTCCCTCCTTCGTGTGCGCAGACACCGGAACAAAGACAGTGCTTCCGCCCCAGTCCTCCGGAATCAGTTCGTACTCTGTCAGTTCCTGTTTTACTCTCTCTACGTTCGCTCCGGGTTTATCGATCTTGTTGATGGCAACGATGATCTCCACCCCTGCCGCTTTGGCATGGTTGATTGCCTCCACAGTCTGAGGCATCACGCCGTCATCCGCCGCAACGACCAGGATCGCGATATCAGTGGAGTTAGCGCCTCTCATACGCATGGCAGTAAACGCTTCATGTCCCGGTGTATCAAGGAATGTGATCTTTTCCCCGTTAACTTCCACAACATAAGCACCAATGTGCTGCGTGATGCCGCCTGCCTCGCGGTCTGTCACATTTGTGTGGCGGATCGCATCAAGAAGAGATGTCTTACCATGATCGACATGACCCATGACACAGACAACCGGCGGACGTTTCACCATCAGGCTTTCGTCTTCCTCATCCTCTTTGAGCAGTTCCTCGATCACATCGACAACCTCTTCTTTCTCGCAGAGGACATCGAATTCCATTGCGATCTCTTCTGCTGTATCAAAGTCGATCTCCTGATTTACCGTAACAACCTTGCCCTGAAGGAAGAGTTTTTTCACGATCACAGACGGAACGACTTTCATCTTATCAGCCAGTTCTTTGATCGTAAGGACTTCCGGGATCACGATCTGCTTGATCTGCTCCTCTTTCTTCTCCTGCTTCGGCTGCGGTTTCTTCACCTCTGCCGCCTGTTTCTGTTTCTTGCCCTTCTTAGCTGCCTTTCCTTCAAATGCTTCGTCCCTGTATTCTTTCTTCTTATTGTCTCTCTCTTTATCTTTCGCCTTGTTTCTCTGGTTCTTCTGCTGTTCCATCATCGGGGAGTTCATGGAATCATCACGCCTTGAATCTCCTCTCCTGTTATCGCTGCGCTGTCCGCCGCCTGAGCGTGTTCCCTGACCTCCGAAATGCTGGTCGCGGCCGCCTCTGTCCTGACGCGGTCCTCTTCCATCTCTGCTGGAACGCTGGCCCTGTCCTGACCTGTCTCCTCTCTCCGGACGGGCGCCCCTGTTATCTCCGGAAGGACGTGCCCCTCCCTGAGCGTTTCTCTCCTGGCGGAATGTGCCCTGGCCGCCTCTGTCCTGACGGGATGCCCTTGTCTCCTCATTCTGGCGAGATCCCTGTCCGTTTCTTTCCTGGCGGATCGGTCTTCCTTCTCCTGCTGAACGGTTCGGTCTGCCCTCTCCTGACGGGCGCGCCGGTCTTCCTTCTCCTGAGGGACGTGCCGCTCTGCCCTCTCCTGACGGACGCGCCGGTCTTCCTTCTGCTCCGGGTCTGCCGCCCTGAGCCGGACGTGCCGGGCGTTTTCCCTGGAGCCGGCTGCTGTTCTTTGAGTTCTGAGGACGGATTACGAAAGCCAGATTTTTCTTCTTGTGAGCACCGTCCTTATCAGCTGTTTTCTCTGCCGCCTTCTCCGCCTGCGCATCCGCACTTTTGCTGGAAGAAGCCCTGTTCCCGGCCTCTCTTCGGATCTGATCAGCCACATCATCATCCACCGTACTCGCATGGCTCTTTACATCAATATTTTTTGACTTCAGGATATCCAGAAGTTCTTTATTGTCCATGTTCAGTTCTTTTGCAAGTTCATGCACCCTCAATTTTGTCATATTCAACTACCTCCTTTATGCAACACTCTCACGTTTTTTCAGCTCTTTCAGAATTCCCCTTGCAAATCCTTCGTCCAATATCGCCAGAGATGCACGGAATTCTTTTCCCATTGCATGCCCTAAGGTATCTTTATCTCCGTAAAAACAAATTGGAACTTCGTAAAAATCACACATATCACGAAACTTCTTCTTCGTGTTTTCCGATGCGTCAGCAGCGACCACCACGAGGCTTGCCCTTCCGGATTTTGCCTCGCGCTCGGTCATAAATTCACCGCTGGCACATTTTCCTGCTTTCATTGCAAGACCGATCAGAGACAGCACTTTATCTCTCTGCAATCTCTCCCATCTCCTTTTCCAGTCTGTCGTATACTTCCTGCGGAATTGCCTGTTTAAAGGACCTCTCAAGTCCTTTGTTCTTCACCGCTTTCTGAAAACACTCCTTTGAGTAGCAGATATATGCTCCTCTTCCGTTTTTCTTGCCGGTGGTATCTGTCATAAATTCTCCATCCTGAGTCCGTAGGATACGCATCAGTTCTTTCTTTGGTTTCATCTCGCCGCAGCCCACGCATTTACGCATGGGGATCTTCTTTTTAACTGCCAACAAATTCACTCCTTCAGTTATTTCTCTTCGTCAGTCTCAACAAATTCAATTTCAGCCTCATCTTCAGGATCGTACTCGTCAGTCGTATCTTCTTCTCCGTAGAACTCATCTTCATAAGAGTCGTCATAATTTTCATCATATGCGCCCTCATCTTCGTATTCGTCCTCAAAGTCGCCGGTGTAGCCTTCCTCGCTCATCATTCCCATCTGTTCCATATAATTCTCCGGGAGTTCTCCGGACTCGATCGCCTGAGTCTCGCTCTTGATGTCGATCTTATATCCTGTCAGTCTTGCCGCCAGTCTCGCGTTCTGTCCTTCTTTTCCGATGGCAAGGGACAGCTGGTAATCCGGCACGATCACGCTGGCTATCTTTTCCTCCGGATCTGCCATAACGGAAATGACCTTTGCCGGGCTCAGCGCGTTCTCGATCAGGAGCGCCGGGTTCTCATCCCAGTTGATGATATCAATTTTCTCTCCGCGCAGTTCATTTACCACCGCGTTTACCCTTGCACCGTTCATACCGACACATGCGCCTACCGGATCCACGTTGGGATCGTTGGACCACACTGCCATCTTGGTGCGGGATCCCGCCTCACGGGCAATACTCTTGATTTCCACAGTGCCGTCCTTCACCTCGGCAACCTCCGCCTCAAACAGCCGCTTCACAAGCTCCGGATGTGTTCTGGAGACAAGGATCTTCGGTCCCTTCGGCGTGTTCTTCACTTCAACCACATACAGCTTGATGCGCTCTGTCGGCTTGAACACCTCTCCCTTGACCTGCTCGTTTTCTGTCAGCATGGCGTCCGCTCTTCCCAGGTTGATGCTGATATTCTTGCCCACATATCTCTGAACGATACCTGTGACGATGTCTTTCTCTTTCTCAAAGTACTGGTCAAATACGACTTTCCTCTCCTCCTCACGGATCTTCTGAAGGATCAGGTTCTTTGCGTTCTGTGTGGCGATACGTCCGAACTCCTTGGAATGTACAGGAACCTGCGCCACATCTCCGATATGGAGCGTCGAATCGATCTTCTCCGCATCCTCAAGGCTGATCTCCAGCGCCGGATCCATCACTTCCTCCACTACTTCCTTCTCTGCATAGACCGCGTAATCGCAGGTCTCTCTGTCCATGATCACTTTAATATTCTCTGCGGTGCCAAAGTGGTTCTTACATGCGCTGAGCAGGGAGTTTTCGATCGCGTCCATCATGACATCCCTGCTGATGTTCTTCTCTTTTTCAAGAATCGTCAATGCTTCCATTAACTCTGTGTTCATTATTGTTTCCTCCTAAATGAATTTAAAATTTCTATCGTTCCTGACTGTTGATAAAATTTGCAACAGTTCAGCCCGCGCCAACTGTTGCTAAAAATCCAGTGCCAGTCTGATCAGCGCAATATCATTTCTGTCAAAAGTCTGTTCTGAGTCATCCTCATACGCGATCGTCACGGTATCTTCATCATAACGCTTTAATATTCCCACAAATTCTTTCTGTCGGTCGATGGCCCGGTATGTCCGGATCTCCACCTCTTCTCCGACGCTTCTGGCGAAGTCCTTCTCTTTCTTCAGCGGACGTCCCAGTCCCGGAGAACTCACCTCAAAGACATACGAATCCTCAATATAATCTTTCTCATCAAGGATATCCGAAAACCTCCTGCTGACCGCTTCGCAGTCGTCCACAGTGATCCCGCCGGGCTTGTCGATATATGCCCTGAGATACCAGGTGCCGCCCTCTTTTACATACTCCACGTCAACCAGCTCGAATCCCAGCTCTGTGACAACCGGTTCTAAAAGCTTTTCCGTCTGCTGTTCATATTCTTCTCTTCTGGACACGATGAACTTCCTTTCTTATTATATTTACATGCACAAGAAACCGTCCTGCCTTTCCCGGAGAAATTTCCCTCTGCATCAAAGAAGAGTGAACTTTCGTTCACTCTTCTGCCGGATTCCTTATGTAACTATAATGACTCTAACACCTTTTCCCATAGAAATCAAGGGTTTTGTGAAAAAAAGTTCAGCCATAAGGCAGGCGGCAGCGCCGCCGGAGTGCGTCAGCACGTCTTTGCGAATGGCGCAATCTGAACTTTTCTGTCCACCGCAGACTGAACTTTACCGTGCTCTCGTCCCGGTCCCGTCCCTTTTTGCCAGCTTCAGCCGGTTCAGCGTAACTTCCCGCTCACCATATGCCGCTTTCGTCTCTGTCCCCTCTTCAAACAGATAGACCTGTTCCAGTTCATCCTTCTTCTGGAGCCGGATCCCGCGCACACCCACTGCCGCCTTCTTCTTCACCGGTACGTCCGATGCGGGGAACCGGAGAAAGTATCCGTTTCTTGTGCGGAGCACTACATTCTGGTTCTCGGTGATCACTTTTACATCGATCAGGGTATCGCCCTCCTGCAGTTTTGTTGCAGCGATCGTCCTCTTGGTCACCTGGAATTCCGTTCCTTCCACCCTCTTGATCATACCCTGAGCCGTGGCAAAGAGCAGATAAGAGAACCGCATCTGCTCGGAGTCACATACCATAACGATCTGTTCGCCGCTGCTGGAATAATTGCTCACATTGTCGATCGGAGTACCCTTATCCCGGAATTTTCCGTGGGGGAGATCCAGGACTTTGACCTGATGCATTTTTCCTGTGTCCGTAAACAGACAAAGCCTTCCCGTGTTCAGACAGTGTACCACATACCGGTTTTCACTGTCCGCCGCCTCCCTGTTCCGTTCGTAAACAGAGACGTCCACCGTCTTTGCATATCCAAACCGGTCCATGAGGAATACCACATCCTGCTCTTCGATCTTCTTTTCCTCAAAGACCGCTTCCTCAGCATTCTCGATCTGAGTCCGGCGTTTTCTGCCATACTCCTTCTTATAATGATCCAGTTCCTCCATGATCACGCCTGCCATGGAGTCATAGTTGTTCAGGATATCTTCATAGCGGGCAATGTTCTTCAGTGTCTCCTCATGTTCTTTCTGAAGGGCTTCGATCTCCAGACCGATCAGGCGGTAGAGGCGCATTTCCAAAATCGCTGTCGCCTGTCTCTCCGTAAACCGCAGCATAGCCGCCATTTTCTTTGAGATAGATGACTTGAATCTGATATTGTCCGTCACTCCGTTTACAAGGCACGCCCTGGCGTCTTTGACAGATTTGCTTCCCCGCAATATCTCGATGATCAGATCGATCACATCGCATGCCTTGATGAGACCTTCCTGTACTTCACTCTTCTCTTTTTCTTTTGCCAGAAGGGTCGTATATTTTCTGGTGGCAAGTTCAAACTGGAAGTCCACATGGTGCTCAATGATCTTTTTCAGTCCCAGAGTCTCCGGTCGGCCGTCCGCCACCGCAAGCATATTGACGCCGAAAGTATCCTCCAGACGGGTCTTTTTGTAGAGCATGTTCTTTAAGTTCTCCACGTCTGCTCCCCGTTTCAGCTCCAGCACGATACGGATTCCTTCCTTGGAGGACGGATTGGAGATATCAACAATATCGGTGGTCTTCTTTGACTCCACAAGCCCCGCCACGTCGTTCAGGAACTTTCCGATCCCGGTTCCGATCATGGTATAAGGAATCTCTGTGATGACGAGCTGCTTCTTTCCGCCTTTCAGCTCCTCCACTTCCACCTTGCCGCGGATCTTGATCTTCCCCTGCCCCGTCTCATAGATATTGAGAAGGTCGTCCTTGTTGACCACAATGCCTCCGGTCGGGAAATCAGGACCTTTGACGTATTTCATAAGCTGCTTTGTGGTGATGGCGTCGTCCTTCATATACGCCTTTACCGCATCGATGACTTCCCCCAGATTGTGTGTTGGAATGCTGGTAGCCATTCCGACGGCGATCCCCTCCGCTCCGTTCACGAGCAGATTGGGAACCCGCACGGGCAGGACTACCGGCTCTTTCTCCGTCTCATCAAAGTTGGGGCCAAAATCGATCACATTCTTATCCAGGTCTGACAGACACACCTCCTGAGTGAATTTGGTAAGCCTTGCCTCCGTGTATCGCATGGCGGCAGCCCCGTCTCCCTCAATAGAGCCGAAGTTTCCGTGTCCGTCCACCAGGACCTGCCCCTTTTTAAAATCCTGTGCCATGACCACCAGCGCCTCGTAGATGGAACTGTCTCCGTGAGGGTGATATTTACCCATTGTGTCTCCTACGATACGGGCGCATTTCCTGTAGGGCTTGTCATACCGGATCCCCAGTTCATACATATCATAGAGGGTACGCCTCTGAACAGGCTTAAGCCCGTCGCGTACATCCGGCAGCGCCCTGGAAATGATAACGCTCATGGCATAATCGATATATGATTTCTTCATAAGATCCGAATATTCGGTCCTTATGATCTGTGCTTCACTGTCCATTCTCTGTCTCCTTCGTTCTTCCGTTTACCCGAAAACCGCCTCTTCTAGATATCAAGCTCTGCCTCCGTTGCATTTTCGTAGATAAAAGCTCTTCTTGGCGGCACTTCCGTTCCCATGAGCATCTCTGTCACGCTGGATGCCATCCTTGCATCCTCGATCTCCACCAGCTTCAGGAGCCGCCTCTCCGGATCCAGGGTGGTTTCCCAGAGCTGCTCCGCATCCATCTCTCCAAGACCTTTATATCTCTGGAGGGTAAAAGGACCTGTATGGGTCTTTCTGTAACGCTCCAGCGCCTTGTCGTCATAGAGATATTCTTCTTCCCCGTTTTTCGGCATTGCCTTATAAAGGGGCGGCATGGCGATATAGACATGTCCCTCATAGATCAGCTCCGGCATGAACCGGTAAAACAGGGTGAGCAGGAGGGTGGAAATATGGGCTCCGTCCACATCCGCATCAGCCATGATGATGATCTTGTCATAACGCAGTTTGCTGATATCAAAATCATTTCCGTAACCTTCGGAAAATCCGCATCCGAAAGCATTGATCATGGTCTTGATCTCCGCGTTGGCAAGGATCTTGTCAATGCTCGCCTTCTCCACGTTCAGGATCTTTCCCCGAATCGGAAGGATAGCCTGGTAATTTCTGTCCCGGGCCGTCTTCGCGGAGCCTCCTGCAGAGTCTCCCTCCACGATGAAGATCTCGCATTTCTTCGGATCCCGGCTCTCGCAGTTAGCCAGTTTTCCATTGCTGTCAAAAGAATATTTCTGTTTTGTCAGCAGGTTGGTCTTTGCCTTCTCCTCCGTCTTACGGATCTTGGCCGCCTTCTCGGCACTGGAGAGCACCGTCTTGAGCACTTCCAGATTCCGGTCAAAGTAACGGACGATTTCCTCCCCCGTCACTTTGCTCACCGCCTTGGCTGCATCCGGGTTGTCCAGTTTTGTCTTGGTCTGCCCTTCAAATCTGGGATCCGGATGTTTGATGGAGACGATCGCCGTCATCCCGTTCCTGATATCCGCTCCGGTAAAGTTGGCATCCTTCTCCTTTAGGATTCCCAGCTCCCTGGCATACTGGTTCATCACTGTGGTAAACGTAGTCTTGAACCCGGTCAGATGGGTGCCTCCTTCCGCATTGTAAATATTATTGCAGAAACCAAGCACATTCTCATGGAATTCATTTACATACTGGAGAGCCACTTCCACTTCGATCCCGTCAGCCTCCCCTTTGAAGTAGACCGGGTCGTGAAGCGCCTCTTTCTTCTTGTTCAGATCAAGGATAAATCCTGTGATTCCTTCCGGCTCATGATAAACAATATGCTCAGGGACTTCCTGACGCTTATCGTCAAAAATGATCGTAAGCTCCGGGTTCAGATACGCCGTCTCATGAAGCCTGCTCTTGACCTCCTCAGCCCGGAAACGGGTCTTCTCAAAAATCGTGTCATCAGGGAGGAAATTCACGGTCGTGCCCGTCTTTTTCGTCTTTCCGATCTTCGGCAGCAGCCCGTTCTCCAGTTCCACCACCGGAACACCCCGCTCGTAACGGTCATGGTGGATATATCCGTCCCTGCTGATCTTTACGTCCATATATGCAGACAGCGCATTCACCACCGAGGAACCCACTCCGTGGAGACCGCCGCTGGTCTTGTATGCAGAATCATCAAATTTTCCTCCCGCATGAAGGGTGGTATAGACAAGCCTCGCCGCCGACACTCCCTTCTGGTGCATGTCCACCGGCACGCCTCGTCCGTTATCCGACACTGTAGCGGAGCCGTCTTTTTCCAGGGTCACATGGATCTCCGAACAATATCCTGCCAGATGCTCATCCACCGAATTATCCACGATCTCATAGATCAGATGGTTCAATCCCTTGGTAGATACGCTTCCGATATACATTCCGGGACGTTTACGCACCGCCTCAAGCCCCTCCAGGACCGCAATGCTGCCCGCATCATATGTATTTTTTGCTGCCATTTGCATTCTCCTTTTCTCTTCGTTCTACATCAGAGCAGAACATACCATTTAATAATATATCACCAGTCCCGGAAAATTTCAATCATGATTCTCCCATGATCACACTATAGAGGATGTCTGAGAGCACTTCCATCGCATTCATCATTTCCTCCACTGTATTTGTCTGTGCCCCCGCTTCTATTAAAAGTGATTTTGGGAGAAGATGAAGATTATACCGGTACGCCCTGAGATAGATATGGCGCACAAATCCAGGATACATGCTTTCCGAGGCAAGCTGCATCTGCAGAGAAAATGCAAGGTTATCCTGGATATATGGATTGTAGAGGTATTCAATATCCCCGTTAGTCCTGGACCGGCTTAATCCGTTAAAGTACATGATCTTTGCCGTGGGTTTTCCATTAACTTCCGTGACAAGGTGGGTTCCCTCCGCCACCCCGTCCCTGTGCAGATCGATCGCCACCTGAATCGAGGGGTTTGCCTCTATGATCGGCCGCACCGACGCCTCCGCATTTTCATAGGCGTTGCTCCGGTCCAGTTTTCCGTTGATGATATCGTATACTCCTGTGTCATGTATCGTTTCAATTCCCTTTTCATTCAGAAGCTGGGTCAGATATTCTCCCACCCCCACAATACTTGTAGAGGTATCGCCGGGGGTGGAATCTGCGAACTCTTCCTGGGAATGAGTATGGAAGATCAGGATCTTCGGTCCCTCTTCCGTGTTATCGATCTTCATGCTTCTTCCCAGCAGATCATCTGCATTGAGCTGATCCGGCCCGATCATTGTGGAACTGTCCACCGTATAAAAATTACTCAGAAGGTAATCAAAATCCCGAAGTTTTTCAATAGACATATCCACTGTGGGCGTCACTTCTGTCGCTGCCGCTTCAGACTCATCCGGTTCGCCGATGAGCCGCCCGTCCTCATCCACCGCATTCTCATCGTTGGCCTGTGCCTCCAGGATCCTTGCGATGGTCTCCTCGTCCTCAATCTCAGATTCATATGGCACATGGTCCTCAACATAATTTACAAGAGGCATCCATACAAGCGCTTTCTCCCGAATCCACTCCCCGATACCGGGATCCGGATCTTTCTCAAGGTAGGCAAGCCCGGGCATGTACATTTCTTCCGCGCTTTTTAATATCTTTTTCTGAATTTCATAGACAGACTCATCTGCAAAGGTCTCTGCCCCGGCCAGGAGCAGTGTGACAGACAGCAGGACAACCGCCCCCGCTGTCCCTGCATGTCTCATTTTCCCTTCTCTGTAACTGTTCATATCCCGGCAGCATCCCCTTCTGATCTCTTAAAGAGATTGTATGCCTCTCATGTCGAGGATATGCCTTGCCTCAGGTTCCCTGCTCCTGCGTACGGTTTACAAAAAGCATATTAAGCGCTTCAGCCACAGTATGGCTGATATGGTGGATCATCTCATCCACATCTTTGGGTGTCACAAACATCCCGTTCAGATGAGGGGAGATCAGTTCTCTCACCAGCTCGTATTTTTCTCCCGCGGTATAGGATTTCAGAACTTCTCCCACGTTTTTGAGAGAATCTGTATTCTCCAGTGCACGGATAAAATTCTCCATCGTATCATTTACGATCGTGGCCGCGTCCACCACCGTCGGAACTCCGATCCCGACCACCGGGACTCCCAGGGATTCCGCTGTCATAGCTGTCCTGTGATTTCCCACTCCGGATCCGGGATGGATCCCCGTGCTGGCGATCTGTACCGTCCGGTTCAGTCTCCGACTGTTCCTTGCCGCAAGGGCGTCCACTGCGATGACAAGATCCGGATGAGTCTCCCGCACGACCCCTTTTACGATCTCCGCAGTCTCCATGCCGGTCTGCCCCATAACTCCGGGCACAACCGCGCTGACCAGATTTGCGTGCTCCATCCCCATGGCATATTTTCCATATTCTCGGACAATATGCCTTGTCACATTCAGGTGATCCGCCACATAAGGACCCAGGGCATCCGGGGTGACTTCCCGGTTTCCCAGCCCCACCACAAGCACAGAAAAGTCCTCTCCCATCCTGCAACCGCTCCTCCCGACCAGTTCCCTGATACACCGGCACAGTTCCTGAGCGATCTCCCGGCTGGATTCCTCATCCGGAAGCGCAAGGTTCGGAGTCTCCAGCGTAAGGTAGGTCCCCACCGGTTTTCCCATTGCTTTCGCCCCGTTCTCCGTCTCGATCTCCACCCTGGTAATGCGGAGTTCCCTCTCCTCGTCGTAGTCCTCCTCCAGGATAACCCCCGGGATCTCCACATTGTCAGATTCAAAGCGCTCCTTCTCCTCCAAAGCAAGATCTGTCCGAACACTGTAATTTCTCACCATAACTCGCCCTCCATGACATGTAAACGCTGACGCACTTTTTCATCTCGCTGCCCGTCCGCCCTGTCGCTTTATTTTCAATTTTGCGCGGTGTATGGCTGAAGGGTCTGCACTGTCACGAAGGTCCGCAGCAAAACGCCGGCACTTAGGCTGTGTTCTTTACAGCCTTAGTACCGCTGCGTTTTGTTCCGAGCGAAAGCGTGACCGCCGGGACAATCCAGATCCTTTCAGCCGGGTCCTGGCGTGATATGAAAAATAACGTTGCTCCTATTTTTCTCACTATTTCTCAAAATATGTATTGACAATAAATTCCCGTTGGAATAAAATATATGAGTATGTTTGAGCGGAGCGTCCGTGTCCGAATCCGCCGGAATACATGATTCACATTTGAAAATTCATGTTAAAGTTGGAGGTGTACAGATTGGCTAACATTAAATCTGCTAAGAAAAGAATTTTAGTAAACGAGACAAAAGCTGCAAGAAACAAAGCGATCAAATCCAAAGTGAAAACAGCAGTGAAAAAAGTTGAGGCTGCCGTTGCTCAGAAAGATGCAGAGGCTGCTAAGGCTGCTCTTCACACAGCGATCGTTGAGATTTCCAAAGCGGGAAGCAAGGGTGTTTATCACAAAAATACTGTTTCCAGAAAAATCTCCCGTTTATCAAAAGCTGTAGATTCAATCGCTTAATTTTTTAGAATAGACATAAATACAAAGAAAAGACATCCGTTACCGTCAGACGGATGTCTTTTTTTCGTTCCCCAGCTTTGGCCATACGGTGATCAGCATCGTAACAAAGCACGCTGTTCCCCCTATCACATTTGATACCGGCTCAGCCCAGAACACACCGTCTGTGCCGAGGCCTCCGAGCATCGGAAGAAATATAGTCAGCGGCACCACAATGATAACTTTTCGGAAAAGGGAAAAGAACACCGCCTGCTTCGGCCGGTTCAATGCCACATAGGTGGACTGTCCGGCAAACTGCAGCGCCATCATGAATATCCCGCAGAAATAGATCCTCATCGCCGGAATCCCGTTCTGGATCAATGTACTCTCCTGCGTAAACAGATGCATAAAGAAGCGGGGTTCAAAAAAGATGACAGCCCAGACAATAAGAGAGAATATGATACCGCACACAGTCATAAACCTGATCGCCTGTTTTACTCTCTTATAACATCCTGCGCCATAGTTGTAGCTGATCACAGGCTGAGCGCCGGATGTCAGACCGTTCAAAGGCATGTTTATGATCTCCCTCACTGAGTTGATCACTGTCATGACGCCTACGTAAAGATCGCCTCCATACCGGGAAAGAACGGCATTGCATACAATCTGCACAAGCCCGTTTGTAACCGACATGACAAAACCGGATGTCCCCAGCAGGGTAATCTCTTTCACAAGACTTTTCTGAAGTCTCATCGAACTTTTCTTCAGTTTCAGTATCGCCTTTTTCCCTGTCAGAAAACGGAATACCCATATTGCGGAAGCTCCCTGGGATATGACCGTGGCGACGGCAGCTCCCCGGACGCCCATGCCGAATCCGAAGATCAGGACCGGATCCAGTATGATATTAAGGACTGCGCCCAGAAGAACAGTGAGCATTCCCGTCTTGCCGAATCCCTGAGCATTGATAAAATTATTCATTCCCAGGCTGGTCATCACAAAAAGAGTGCCGCACAAATAGATCGTGATATACTGATCGGCATATGGATACGTCACTTCACTTGCACCGAAAAGGTAGAGGACAGGTTCCCGGAATATAAGACAGAGTACCATGAGAACGGCTCCGGATGCCAGAAGCATGGTAAAAGAATTCCCCATAACATCCTCTGCCCGTTTCTCCTCATGCCCTCCTCTTGCAATGGAACAGAGCGGAGCTCCTCCCATGCCAAAGAGATTGGCAAAAGCGGTGATGATCGTGATGACCGGAAGCGCAAGTCCCACTCCCGTCAGCGCATCCGCTGAGACATGGGGAATATGCCCGATATAGATCCGGTCCACCACACTGTACAGCACATTGATCAGCTGGGCCAGTGTCATGGGTAATGCAAGATTCAGGATATTTCTCGCAATACTACCCTTGCTGAAATCATTTTCCGTATTCTTTGAGGCGGAATTCACACAGAGTTCCTCCTTTCTCTTAAAAGGGGCCTGACCCCTTTGCATATGGGTCAGGCCCCTCTGATCACTAAATCCAGATATTCTGAAATCAGATTAGTTGTTGATCAGTTTGTCCTCATCGCTCCAGCTGTAGAGTTTTCTGATCTCTTCTCCGATCTTCTCTGACGGATGCTCAGCGGCACGTTTTCTCATTGCACGGAAGTGAGCCTGTCCGCCTGCATCTGACATGTCAAGCAGGAAGTCTTTTGCAAAAGTACCATCCTGGATATCGGAAAGGATCTTTTTCATCGCCTTCTTTGTATCCTCTGTGATGATCTTCGGTCCTGTGATGTAATCACCGTACTCTGCTGTGTTGGAGATGGAGTATCTCATTCCGGCAAAGCCGCTCTGGTAGATCAGGTCTACGATCAGCTTCATCTCGTGGATACACTCAAAGTATGCGTTTCTCGGATCATATCCTGCCTCGCACAGTGTCTCAAATCCAGCCTGCATCAGAGCGCATACGCCGCCGCAAAGAACAGCCTGCTCACCGAAGAGGTCTGTCTCTGTCTCAACACGGAAGGTTGTCTCCAGAAGTCCGGCTCTTGCTCCGCCGATAGCCAGTCCGTAAGCCAGTGCA
>DWVT01000061.1 GCA_019120075.1 Candidatus Mediterraneibacter excrementigallinarum | reverse complement strand
TGCTTCCCATAGCAAATTCATCCATGTTGGTCTTACCCAGGATGACTGCTCCCGCATTCTGCATATTGATAACCGCTTCTGCCGTGTAGACCGGCTTAAAGTTAGAGAGGATCTTTGAACTGCATGTAGTCAGCTGGCCTTTGATGCACATATTGTCTTTGACCGCCACCGGCACCCCGGCCAGCGGCCCGGTAAGTTCTCCCGCGTCGATTTTCCTCTGAATCTCGTCCGCCTGGATGAGCGCTCCTTCCGGATCCAGAGTCACATAACTGTTGATCACAGGTTCCGCAACCTGTGCTCTCTCCAGTGCAGCCTCCGCGGCCTCGCGCACGGAAATCTCCTTTTTCTGTATCTTCTGTCCAAGTTCTAATGCTGTAAAATCTAAAATTCCCATTGTCTTCACCGCCTTTTCTCTCAACCGATCGTCCGCGGCACCTTGAAACTGTCTTCCGTGCGCTGCGGAGCGTTCGCCAGCATCTCTTCTCTGTCGTCACCATTTGTCACTACGTCCTCGCGGAATACGTTGCTGACGTCGAACACGTGGGACATAGGTTCGATCCCGGTCGTGTCCAGCTCGTTGAGAGTATCTATATAATCAAGCATCTTTTCCATATCGGCCTTCGCCGCCTCTTTCTCTGAATCTGACAGCTCAAGTTTTGCCAGAATGCCAACATATTCTATTGTCTCATCTGATATCCTGTTCGCCATGTCTGTTCTTTCCTTTCTGCTGATATCTGATCTGTTTTCATTTCCTGTTACTTTATCTCTTTTCTCTGTATGACACAGGCGTCAAAAGGTCTTTCAGCGCCTCATCACCTGTATCTGTCATAATAAGAATCGTAGTCCGTACTGCCGATGACCGGGCTCGGCACAAGTGTCGCAGCCGCAGTATCGCTGGATATCTCTGTACCCGCCGGAAGCACAATGTTGTGATATACATCCTCTGCGTCGTCCCCGGAAAACCACAGGCTGTTCTGCCAGTAGTTCAGTTCCTCGTCATCATAGATATCCCCCAGGTAGAGCTTGTATTCCACTGTCGTCCACTCGGAAGCCGTAATATCATACACGCCTTCGGGAAAATCTTCCCCAGCGACATACGACCTGCCTGCACTGAGATGCACAGATGCTGTGAGCGGATTCTCTTCCCAGCTCATGTCCTGGGTCTGTGCCGTGTCTGTATGGAGACTGAGGATCCCGTCGCCCGAAAATTCTACGATCGCGCCGTCAAACAGGCGGATGTCATCCATCTCCGTCACTTCATCGTATTCTTCCTCATATCCAAAAGACTGGTAAAGGTAAATTCCGTTCTCATCATCTGTAACATTTATATAGCCGGTTCCCTGTGTCAGGCTTGCCGAATAGTTTCCTTCCGGCAGATGGACTCCCACCACGTATTCTCCACTGGTAAGATCGATATCATATGTCTCGCCTGTATCAGAGAGCTGCGCGTCAACATATTCATAGGGATCATATTCATAATCACCGCCGTCATCTCCCCAGTCCAGATCATTCCAGGTCCATCCTTCATCTGAGGACATATTCGAGATCATTCCGCTGATCCCGCTCACCACGATCACCACTACAATGACGACAACAACAAACACGACCGCCCTTCTTCCTCCTGATCCGGTCGATCCGGCTGTCCCCCTGTTCCAGGACGATGCTCCTCCTGCCGTCCCCCGAACGTTCGCCTTCCCCGTGTTCCATGCTGACTTTACCGGCGCTGATATCTGGCGCGCCGCCTGGTCAGCCTGTTCGCGTATCTGGTGAACCGGGATTCCTGTATTCACTCCGCTGCTTTTTCCCGATACGGACTTTCCCGAAGTATGCTTCGTGTCATCTGCCGTTTTCTTTCTTCCTGACTGTGCAGCCTGGCTCTGCACACGTTCCCGCCGAATGTTTTCATCCCCGGCGTTCCCTGTCCGGCTTTCTTCATACCGGATACGCGCCTTCCTGTCCCGGCTGCTCTCATTCAGCCGGTATTTCTTCTGCGCATTTCTCTCATTATCCAGTCCGCACTCCACGCAGCGCCCGTTTACAAGTTTTCCACCACACAGGTAACAGCTTTTCTTTCCGAACATAGGCTTCCCCTCTCAATCTCAACCGGACCGCCCCACGGCGTCCGGCAGAATATGAACTACGGTTCCAGTCTGCTCATATCTCTCGGGAAGAGCGTGGTCTCACGAACATTGTCCTCTCCCACGAGTTTCATGGTCAGACGTTCCAGACCGATCCCAAGTCCTCCATGAGGCGGCATCCCGTGCTTGAATGCGCTGAGATACTGTTCCATTCCTTCCTCTGTCATGCCGCGCTTTTCCATCTTTGCAGTAAGCTGGCCGTAATCATGAATACGCTGGCCTCCGGTAGTGATCTCCATTCCGCGAAACAGAAGGTCAAAGCTCAGCGTATATGTGGAATCCTCCGGATCCTCCATCGCGTAGAACGGACGTTTCTTTGTCGGATAATGTGTCACAAAAACGAAATCCGCATCCCACTCTTCCTTCGCGTAACGGCTGATCAGGGTTTCTTCTTCCGGTTCCAGATCAAAAGGATTCCTGATCTTCCGTCCGTATTTTTCCGACACAAGACGTTTGATCTCATCGAAACGCACCGCCGGAATCTGATCTGCCTTCGGAAGTTCTACTCCAAGGATCTTCAGTTCTCTGGAATAGTCTTTCTCAAGAAGTTCCATCGTGTACTGAAGAAACCCGGTCTCCATCGCCATGAGATCCTCAAAACCATCGATGTATCCCATCTCAAAATCCAGGCTCGTGTATTCATTCAGATGACGCTTTGTATTATGTTTCTCAGCCCGGAATACCGGACCTGTCTCAAACACTCTGTCAAACACGCCGACCATCATCTGTTTATAGAACTGAGGACTCTGCTGGAGGACTGCCGGTCTGTGGAAATAATCCAGACGGAACATGTTCGCTCCTCCTTCTGCGCTCCTCGCTCCGATCTTCGGCGTGTGGATCTCGGTGAATCCTTCCTGATAGAGGAAATCCTTGAATCCTCTGACGATCCCCTCCTGAATCTTGAATTTTGCGCGTTCTCTTATATTTCTCAGGGAAATCGGTCTGTAATTTAATTTTGCTTCCAGTGAAGTATTAAGCTTCCATTTGTTTATGGCAAGCGGCATCGGTTCCTCCGGCTGGCTCAGGATCTCCAGTCCGCTGAGGTGTATCTCTATGCCGTTTGGAGCTTTTTCAGACTCCGTCAATACTCCTGTTACCTCTACTGTATCTGCTTCTCTGATATCTTTCAAGTCAAATTTTGATACGCCTTCTTCAAAGACGCACTGTAAAAGTCCCTCGCGTTTTCTGAGGATAATGAAGGCCACGTTTCCCATGTCACGGATAGCGTGTACAGCCCCCGATACTCTTACTTCCTGACCTGTCATTTCCGGCTGCAGCAGACTGCTCAGCTCCAGTGTCCTTGATTCCTTTTTTCCTGTTACAAATTCCATGTCTTTTTCTCCTTTCAGATCCTGTGCCCCGGGGCTTTTCGTGTCAGCCGCGCCCTCTTCCTGCCGTTCAGCCGTGCAGCGAACCTCGATTCCGCTTTGCTTCATCTCGGTCGCGGGCTCACGCCCTCTTCCTCCCGTCCAGCCGTGCTGCGAACCTCGATTCCGCTTTGCTTCATCTCGGTCGCGGGCTCGCGCCCTGTTCTGCCATCCAGCCGTGCTGCGAACCTCGATTCCGCTTTGCTTCATCTCGGTCGCGGGCTCACGCCCTATGTTTTATCAGGAATCCGTATTGGAAAATGAATTTTCCATACGGATTCCTGATAAAACGCACGGCTTAGTGCCAACGCGAAAAGTCCCGGGATACATAAGTATCCCGGGACGGAAATTATCGTGATAATATCCGCGGTACCACCCGCATTGAACCTGCCCTGACAGAATTTTTCATCAGACAGCACTAACCTCTGCTGTTAAAAATCTTTCCTGTCCGGATGCTTTCGGTTCCACTCTTTGCATGTAACGTATGCTATGCGTACCGCCCTACTTGGTTTCGAACGGTCAGCTCCCAAGTGTTCCCTTATTCTCCTCCGCTGTCCGGCGCTCTCAGTCGGTGACGCCAACTTCCTGTCAGTTTCTGAAGAACAGAGTCTTGTTCACAGCCTTTGCAGTTTAATACTTTAGTTTATTAAACTTGTGTTCCATATTAGCACATGACTTTTTGAATTGCAAGCACTTTTTCTTCCGGTTTTATTCCATTTCATTTCGGACCACCTCTATCGCACGGTCAAGCTGATTGTCAGCGGCCGGATCATTTTCATCGTATTTATACTCCACTTCCACATCCGGCTCCACTCCGATACCGTTGATACTCCGCCCGCTGGGAGTGTAATATTCTGCTATGGTCAACTTCAGGTACGTGCCGTCTCCAAGATCCGTAAGCTGCTGTACGACTCCCTTTCCATACGTGGTCACACCCACGATCTGACCTGTACCGTAATCCTGTACAGCGCCGCTGAATATTTCCGACGCACTTGCGCTGTACTGGTTGACAAGCACTGCCAGTGGTTTTGTAAACTCATGTTCTCCATCGCAGGTAAGTTCTTCCGTATTTCCGTCTTTATCCTTGATCGATACGATCGTCCCCTTCGGCAGAAGGAGTCTCAGCATATCGGTCACTGTGTCAAGATTTCCACCGGGGTTATTCCTCAGATCTATAACGAGTCCTTCCATCCCCTGTTCTTCAAGGCTGTCAAGCGCTTCGCTGAACTGATCATATGTCACCTTGTCAAACTCACTGACAGAAAGATAACCGATATTGTCCTCTTTCATCTCATATTCCACGGTCTGGACTTCAATAGTATCCCGCACTGCTGTCACGGTAAGTTCCTCTCCGTCTCTTCTCACTTTGAGCGTCACTTCCGTGCCTGTCTCACCTTTCACCCAGGACACAACGGTTTCCAGATCTTCACCTGCAACTTCATGATCATCCACCTGATAGAGGATATCTCCCGCCTTAAGCCCTGCCTTATCGGCCGGTGAATCTTTATATACATTTACGATAGTCACGCCTGTATCTCCGGACGCCTGAGTGAGCGTCGCACCGATGCCGGAAAACTCTCCATTTGTATTTTCCAGCAAAGCCTGAGCTTCTTCTTTGTCATAATACTCTGTATACGGGTCTCCCAGCGCAGAAGCATATCCGGAATAAATCCCTTCAACCAGTGCATCCGCATCAACCTCATCCTCATAGAGATAATACCGGTCGATCAGAGCATTTATCAGATCCAGCTTGTCGTTTACATCTTTTTCCGACACACTGCCGGACGCGTAACTGCCTCCTGTGATAAAATATCTGATCAGTTTTCCTCCGCCAAGCACGCACACGACAGCGATCAGCACCACTGCAGCTCCGGTCACGGCTCCTTTCAAAAATCTCCTGTCACTTTTTCGGTTTTCCGGCAGGCTCGTCTCTTCCTCCGGTCTGTTGTACTCGTTCTGTTCCATGTTCCGTCTCCAATCTTTTCATTGAAGTCAGGCTTTTGCAAAGGCTCCCGCCCCAATGAGTTCTATTTTCAGAATATTCAAAAACAAAGCGGAATATTCTTCCGCTTTGTCCCATCTTTATTCCCGCGAGCAACGAGCCAGGCGGACATGCCCGCATGTCCATTTGGCGACTGCCGCGAGGGTCAAACACCTCGATGCCTGCATCGGGGTATTTGACTTATTCAATTACAAACTGCCATCATTACATATAACTGTCGGGGCTGACCGCCACTCCGTTCAATTCCACCTGAAAATGAAGGTGAGGGCCGGTCGACTGTCCGGTACTTCCGACATAGCCAATCTGCTGTCCCTTCTCAACATACTGTCCTGCTGATACGCACAGACTTGAATGATGCATGTATTTTGTCACCAGTCCGTTGCCGTGATTGATCACGACCCAGTTACCGGCACTGTTGCTCCATCCTGCGATCACAACGGTACCCGCCGCAGCTGCATATGTAGGTGTTCCGGCAGGCGCCGCATAATCATTTCCTTTATGCCCGCCAACCTCAAATTCACGAATCTCTCCGAAATAACTGGACTGATATGTCATTCCCGGGCAGGGATGTGTGAAATACCCGCTGCCGCTCACAACATTGCCGCTGGAAGCCGCTGTATATGAACTTCCGCCTCCCGATGATGACGCTGCAGCTGCAGCCGCAGCGGCTGCGGCCTGTTCCTCCCGGAGACGTTTTGCCTCTTCCGCTTCTTTTTTAAGTCTATCGAGAGTCTCTGCATTCGCTTTGATTTCATCCTGGATATCAGAAATCTGAGCCTCTTTACTGTCGATCAACTCCTGGACTTCTGTCTGCTGTTCTGACAGCTGATCCTGAAGTTCGTTGAGTTCTTCATATTCTGCTTTCAGCGCAGCTTCCTTTTCCTCAACTTCCTTCACTGTATTCTGAAATTCTGTCAGCATGTCTCTGTCATAGAGAGACAACTGGGAAACATATTCCGCTTTGTTCAGAAGATCCCCTATGCTTTCACTTTTCACCAGCACTTCAAGGAGCTGAGTATTCCCGCCTTCGTACATGAATTTGATACGCTTTTTCATACTCTCATACTGATTATTTTCATCAATCTTTGCCTGTACGAGTTCCTGCTCAGCGGCATCGATTTCTTCTTCCTTTGCCGTAAGCTTTTCCTGCGTTTCATTCATGTCGTCAATAATGCCGTTCAGGCGCGTTGTCAGCTTCTGCTTCTCCGCCTCGGCGGACTCTTTCTGTTGTTCCAGCTGATCTGCTTTCTTTTCCGCCTCATCTATCGTGACCGCACCTGCATTCAGTGACATTCCCGCGCACATCACAAGCACGAGAAAACCGCCCACGATTCTCCGCTTTTGTTTTTTCATAGGCTTCCTCCTATACTTTCAGGTGTTTGCGTACCGTAAAGTAACTTCCAAGGAAACCGATTCCTATACCGAGCAGCAATCCTACCGGAAGCAGGATCTGGTAAACTGTTTCTACCGGAAGGAAATTTATGATATTCTGAAGGATGCTGAACTTCTCCATAATATACTTCACTGCTTTATCATACAGGAAGTAAAGAAGCGTAAGCGGAATCACTGCGCCGAACACTCCGATGATCAGACCTTCGATCACAAACGGGGAGCGGACAACAAAATCCTTTGCTCCGATATACTTCATAATAGCGATCTCTTCCCGACGTACCGTGATACCGGTTGTTACCGTGTTGCTTATCAGGAATATGGAAACACCCAGCAGGATCGCGATGATCGCGATCGACACATATGCCACGAGCATATTTACGCTTGTAAGAGTATTTGCCACAACATCAGATTTATTTACCTGGCGTACGCCGTCAAGACTCTGAGCAAATTTTACAAGATCATTCTGAGTTGCCGACAGAGAACGGCTCTCTGCCAGAATATCCTCATCGTTATCCGTTGTCTCCATATAAACTTCATAGTTATCGGAAGTTGCAAGAGGGTTATCATCCGCAAATCCTTCCGCAAGTTCCGGGTTATCCCCGAAATATTCTTTCTGGAACTCATCCCAGGCCTCTTCCGCCGACACGTAAACCACGTCTGAGACGCCTTTCCGGTTTCTGAGCTGTTCACCAATCTCTTCTTTCTGCTCATCTGTAGCGTCATCATCAAAGAAAACGGTGATAGCCACGCCTTCCTCCGCAGTCCTTATGATATACTGAAAGTTTACAAGTATAGAAAAAAACAGTCCAAACAGGAAGATACACGCTGACATTGTCGCAATGGACGCGAGCGAAAACATCTTGTTTCTCCAGATATTTTTTATCCCCTGTTTTCCTACGTATCCTAATGTACTAATCCTCATCTATATACCTACCTTTTTGTTCATCACTAACGATCACGCCCTGTCTCATCGTGATTACCCGTTCGTTCATCTCATTTACGATTTCCTGGTTATGCGTAACAACAAGTACTGTCGTTCCACGTTCATTAGCCTCCTTCAAAATACTCATGATCTCCCATGAGTTTGTCGGATCCAGGTTTCCGGTCGGCTCGTCAGCCAGCAAAATAGCAGGTTCATTTACCAATGCTCTCGCAATAGCGACGCGCTGCTGCTCTCCTCCGGATAATTCCTTCGGGAAAGATTTGTATTTCTGCGCAAGACCTACAAGTGAAAGAGCTGCAGGCACTTTCTTCTTAATGATCCTTGTTGGTGTCTCTGTCACCCTCAGAGCAAAGGCGATATTTTCATAAATATTTCGGTCCTTCAGAAGACGGAAGTCCTGAAAGACAACTCCTATCCCCCTTCTGTACTTCGCGATGCCGCGATGTCTCATACGATTCAGATTCTGTCCGTTTACGATAATGGTTCCTTCGGTCGGGTTCAGCTCTTTCATGATCAGCTTGATCAGGGTTGATTTTCCTGATCCACTGTCGCCGACGACGAAAACGAACTCTCCCTGTTCGATCTTCACGGATACACCGTTGAGGGCAGCATTCCCTTTGGTGTACTCCTTCGTTACGTTCCTTAATTCAATCATATGTTCCTCCTAATTATCCATACTCCTTTTTACATGGAAGTCCTCCATCTCGCTTGGGCTGTTCGCCCTATGCATTTCCCGTTCCTGCTTTGTGCGGGTAAACCCGCCCATGCTTCCACGGGTAATGCGCTGTTTTTCCACCGGTCGCCATGCAAGCTCGATTCCGGGCTGCCGCCCTCCTTCTCGCTTGGGCTGTTCGCCCTATGCATTTCCCGTTCCTGCACTGTGCGGGCAAGCCCGCCCATGCTTCCACGGGTAATGCGCATGGCTAGACAGGGATCAATACTCTAAAGACTCCATGTATTTCATGTACTTCACGACCATAAGAGCGATCTTGAATGTGATCGCGTCTTCGAATACGCGAAGATCCAGACCGGTGCTCTTCTGGAGCTTATCCAGCCTGTATACAAGAGTATTCCTGTGAATATAAAGCTGCCTGGACGTTTCTGATACATTGAGACTGTTTTCAAAGAATTTGTTGATTGTCGTCAATGTCTCCTCATCAAGATCGTCCGGAGATTTCCCCTCGAAAATCTCTTTTATGAACATCTTGCACAGCGGGATCGGAAGCTGATAGATCAGACGTCCGATGCCAAGCGTAGTATACGCGACAATATCTTTTTCGTCAAAGAATATCTTTCCGACATCAAGAGCCAGTTTCGCCTCTTTATATGATTTTGAAACTTCTTTGATATCATTTACGATCGTGCCGTATGCAATGCGGATCTGCTCTTCTCCTCCCTCATTTCGGAGCGTATCCAGCATGTCCTTTGCCATCTTCTCAAGTTCACGGTTTCCATCCTTCTCGGAAAGTTCCTTTACGACAATGATATTCTTCTCATCCACTGCCGTGATAAAGTCCTTTGACTTTCCTCCCAGGAGATTTCTGACATTGTCAAGCGCAGCACTGTCTTTTTCGTGCGATGTTTCAATAATAAAGATAACACGTTTTACTTCTGTGTCAATATGTAATTTTTTTGCCCTGTTATAAATATCTACCAGAAGCAGGTTGTCCAGAAGGAGATTTTTTATAAAATTGTCTTTATCAAATCTCTCTTTGTATGCAACGAGAAGACTCTGGATCTGAAACGCCGCAATCTTACCGAGCATATATACATCCTCACTGTCGCCGTCGGCAAGGAGCACATATTCCAGTCTCTGTTCATCAAAGATCTTAAAGAACTGGCATCCCTGTATTACCTGACTGTCTGCCGGGGACTCCACAAACGGCAGCACAGCCTGCTCCCGCTCCTGTGAAACCTCAAAGGTTGCGGCCAGTTCCTTTCCTTCTGTATCAAGCACACAAAAATCAACTCTGGAAATCCCCTTCAGTCCCTCTATCGTGTTTTGAAGTATTTGATTTGATATCATACTTTTTGTCCTCCACCCTTTCCTGCAAGTCCATGTGCATTTTTCACAAAACTATTCCTTTTTAACATGATCCGTACACATATTTAAGTAATATATTAAGACAAAACACCAAAAAAAGAAAGAGGAAATACTTCTCTTTTATGCATTTTCTCAAATATTTTACAAAAAATTCATATTTTTCCACTGTGCATTGTTCACAAATGCTGTTTTTTATTCTTTCTGTTGTTCTACGCGGTAACGGAATACGCTCTTCATAATAAAGCGCTTAAACCGTTTTCCCAAACGCCTGGCATCATAGCTCTGCCCCAGCACTGTACCGCATCCAAGCCACACTTTTGCCTTCAGAAAGGCTTTGTTTTCAGTAATAAAATGCTCCTGATACGGAGAGCGCAGCACTGAAAAAATACAATCCGTCTCTGTGCCGTTGATATCGTTGATCACATCCGCCTCCATACCGCCGTTCTCCGCAAAGACAGCATGTCCCACAACCCGTATTCCCCGGTTATATCTCCTGAGAGAATCCTCAAGTCGTCCCAGTTCTTCTTCTGATCCTGCCAGCAGAAAAATCCGCCCCTCATTCTTCTGAAGGTATTTCATAAACATTCTCAGAAACGTCCGCTCCTCTGCTTCTTTCAGCAGAGTTCTGTCTTCTATGCCTGCAGCCTTCAGTATCTCGTTTTCCTCCGGAAGGACCAGGTCAAGCCCGCAGACCTGCTTTTTCCACTCCGGATCATCCTGCCCTGTCATCAGCATATCCATTGTCATAAGTTCTATCGTGTCAAGGGAATCATTTTCCAGGAAATGAAGCGCGTTCATCATCGCCTCTTTCGCGGACATACATCCCATCTCCACGTCAAAAATATTTATCGTTTTTTCCATTTATATCACTCACAGTCTCTCCCCAGTTGTAAAATTGTACCAAAGGACACTGCGTTTGTAAAGAATTTTAATCTTTTCGGGCGTCCCGTTTTTTCTTTGTGACCAGACCACCTATCCTTCCTGTCTCCTTTGATGTCAATGACTTCCAGCCATATTCCATCACTTTATCAAGAAGCCCCAGTTCTTCCGCGATTTCATATTTCACCTTTTCCTCCGGCTCCAGATTTTTCAGATCGATCGGCTTTTCTGTTTTCTTTCCCACTGCAATTCCTTCTTTCTGTTTTTCAGAAGTATTGCCCGGGATTTATAAAAATATTCTGAAAATTCTTCTTAACAGGTGCCGTGTACTTCGTACGAAGTACACGGCACCTGTTAAATTTCAGACAATCCATTTTCAAAAATCGCACTGATCTTACCGCTGTATATCTTCCACTCTTCTCTGTACATCTGAAGTTTCTCCTGTCCGTTTTCGGTTATCCTGTAGTATCGTCGGTTTCTGCCATCGAACTGTTTATCGTAAACTTCAAGACATCCTTCTTTCTGCAGCCGCCTCAGAACAGGATACAGTGTGGATTCTGACACTTCCAGCACTTTCCGAACATCTTGAGTGACCCTGTATCCGTATGTACCGTCAGCTTCTCCCGAAACGACTGCAAGTACTACCGCGTCCAGGAGTGCAGCCCCTGTATTAAATACCATATGACCATCCTTCCCTGTGTGCAAACACTGTTTTTCATACGCTATATTATATTGTGTATAATATAATTTTGTCAATAAACCACTTTACTCATATGGCA
>DWVT01000060.1 GCA_019120075.1 Candidatus Mediterraneibacter excrementigallinarum | reverse complement strand
CCGGATCTTCGGACAGATGCATCCGGAGCAGACCGGGGAGGTGTAGATATGATGAACCTGATCATCTTTATCTTTTTTTCCCTGCTTGACGCAGGGATCGTAGGCCTGTGCGGTCTGTGCTATTCCGGAAGGGAAAAATACCGCGAGGGAATGATCCTTGGCATCCATGTTCCTCCGGAAGCAGTTGAAAATGATGAGGTCCGGGCTTTGACAGAAAACTACCGCACCGGGTTCCGCCGTTTTCAGAGGATTAACCTTGCCGCAGGCATCCTCTGCCCTGCCTTTTGTTTTCTCAATACCGGGGCAGGTTTCCTGGTCTGGACGCTCTGGATCCTGGAATACTGCCTTTTATTTCCTCTTCGTTCTATTGTAAGTCTGAGAAAAATGTATGTGATCAAGAAGAAACATCACTGGATCCGGGACGATGACGATGAATACTGGAAAAACGGATGGTACTCCAATCCATATGACCGGCATCTTTTTGTAGAAGACAGGATGAACAGTTCCAGTTATTCTATCAACATGGCTCATCCCGCTGCAAAGTGGTGGATTGCGTTCGCTGTTTTTATCTGCATCGCCGCAGTATCGGTATGCATTGTCCTTGCAGTCATTCTGGGAGACCTGGACGGTTCTTCCCCGGATCTTAAGGTCACAGAAGACCAGGTGACACTCTCCTATTCCTTCTACGACTGCAGTTTTTCCACGGACGAGATCCAGTCTGTAGAACTCCTCTCCAAACTTCCGGAAGATGATTATGACCGGGTAAACGGAGGAGACACAGACAATGTCCTTGTAGGATATTTTGAAGGTAAGAAAACCGGAGACGTAATGATGTTTCTCATAAAAGGCGAAACACCGCTGATCCGGATCAAACTTCCGGACCAGACGGTGTTTCTGAACAGCGATGCAGACGGACAGACGGAAAAATGGTATGAAGAAATTAACATGCTGCGAGAGAAATAATTTCCCGCAGCATGTTTTCTGTCACAGGGAATCCACCACCCCGGCAATAGTCTCCAGAAAGGCTTCTTCTCCCATCGTATTCAATTTGAAAAACATTCCCTGGCTGCCGCCTGATGTGATCGCGGAAAGAAAATATTCCCCGCCGCTGCCCGCCAGAGTCAGGGACATGCTCACCCGGTTGCCCCCGGTCCAGCTGTATCTCTCATAGATGCGCACCGCGCACCGGAAGTCTCCCTGGCAGAAATCACTCCCATCTTCATAGGAAGCAGAGGTGCTCCCGCTCATCACCGCGTCGTTGAGATTCTCTAATATCCTGTCAAAATCTCCGTATACAATCTTTTCATATTTTGCCATCTGTGCCTTCCTCACTTTTCCATTCTTCCCCGGATATAGTTCTTTCGGATACCGACAGATTATTATTGTAGAAACATCTGTCTACAACAGGTTCCTCAGTTCCTCGATTTCTTCCTCTTTCGTCCCCCAGCTTGTAGCAAACCTCACCACCGTGTGATACTGATCCGCCTTCTCCCAGAAGCTGAAGACCACTTTTTCCCGTAACTGCTCCATCTTCCTGTCATCCATGATCACGAACTGCTGGTTTGTCGGCGACTCCCACGCAAAGGGAAGTCCTTTGTCTCTCAGCACTTCTTTGAGCTTTTCCGCCATCTCGATAGCGTGTCTGCTGATCCTGAAATAAAGCTCATCTGTAAAAAGGGTGTCGAACTGAATCCCCAGCAGTCTTCCCTTTGCAAGAAGCGCCCCATGCTGCTTTACAGAGGTCAGAAAGTGCTTCGGAGCCTTTCCTGGAAATACCACTGCCTCCCCGCAAAGCGCTCCCACTTTTGTCCCTCCGATATAGAACGCGTCGCAGAACTCAGCAACGTCAGAGAGAGACACATCCGTCCCTCTGCTCATCAGCCCGTATCCCAGGCGGGCTCCGTCCAGATACAGCGGGATCTCATATTCCCGGCAGACCTCCGAGATCTGTTTCAGCTCCTCTTTCGTATACAGTGTCCCGAACTCAGTGGGATGGGAAATGTACACCATACCGGGAAAGACCATGTGCTCATGGTTCTCGTCCTGATAAAATCCCTGAAGATACTGCCTCAGTTCATTCCCATTGATCTTTCCGTTATCTCCCGGAACAGTGAGTACTTTGTGGCCGGTGAACTCCACCGCCCCCGCTTCATGGATGGCGATATGCCCGCTGTCGGCGGCGACAACTCCCTCATATCCCTTTGTCATGGCATCAATCACCACGGCGTTGGTCTGGGTTCCTCCTACCAGGAAATAAACCTCCGCGTTTTCACATCCGCAGGCTCTCCGTATCTTCTCCCTTGCGCGCTCGCAGTATGGATCGCCGCTATAACCAGACAGAGGCTCCATGTTGGTCTCCGCCAGACGACGCAGGATCTCGGGATGCGCTCCCTGTATATAGTCATTTTCAAATGATATCATGGTCGATCTTCCTGTCCTTAAAATAGTATTCTCTGTCATGTTCTCCGATTTCCCGGAGCACCCGACATGGATTCCCCACTGCCACAACATTTGCCGGGATGTCTTTTGTCACAACGCTTCCCGCGCCGATGACTGTATTGTCCCCGATAGTCACTCCCGGAAGGATGATGGCACCGGCTCCGATCCAGCAGCACCTGCCGATATGGATGGACATGTTATATTGATACATTTTTTCTCTGAGCTCGGGCAGGATCGGATGTCCCGCTGTCGCCACCGTGACATTGGGGCCGAACATGGTGTAATCTCCCACATAGATATGGGTATCGTCTACCAGAGTCAGATTGAAGTTTGCGTAGACATATTTTCCAAAATGAACATATGCCCCTCCCATATTCGCATGAAGCGGAGGCTCGATATAGCATCCCTCTCCTATCTCCGCAAACATCTCCTTTAACATTTCCGTTCTTTTCCCCCCTTCTGTGGGGCGCATCCTGTTGTAATCGTAAAGCCTGTCAAGACGCTTTGTCTGAATCTCCACGATCTCGTCATCATCCGGGAGATAGAGTTCTCCTGTGTGAAGTTTTTCTTTCATACTGCTCATGATCTTTTCCTCCTGATATCGGGACATTTCCCGTTTATAAATTTACGGTCCGGAAATCCGGACTACATTATCCGTTATACGGGCACCGTTTCCTGATACACTGATTATTGTCGCCGGAATGGCTGCACCGGATATCCCCCAGTTCCATCCTCACTCCCAGATGTTTTCCTGAAAAATCCACCGCCTCGGTGATCGCAGCGTAGGAATTTCTCTTGCAGCATCTCGGGCCGCCAATCTCTCCTATCCGTTTCAGAGCACAGGAAGTCATAAGATTCGACAACCCCCACGCTTCCTTCGCAAGCGGGGTCGATCCTGTAACTATGGATACAAACATTCCTGTGCTTATCGCTGCCCCGCATGCTCCCCAGAATCCGCATGCTCCTCCCGGCACTTCTTTTCCCCTGGACTGCATCTCCAGAAGAGCGGAGGGAAGATCTGTCTCTCCGCCGGCATTTTTATATGCGGTGAGCAGGCTTGAACCAACCAGAATATGGTGTTCCGGGCCGTGCATATGACAAAACGGAAGTTCCATCAGCCCTTCCAGTATCTCATAGGGATTTTTCGAATCCTGTTCCAGGCAGAAACTTATCACAGTATCAATCCCTCTGGTATGACATTCATTGCAGACATAATGACCGTTTATACACCTTGTGCGGCTCATTTCCTTTTTATGACATACCGCGCATTCCATCATTATTCCCTCTTCCAGATATTCAAGCGGTGCTTTACAGATCAGACATTCTTCTTTCATTTCCGCAATTCCTTTCTCTTTCCAGATTTTTAATTCTTTCGGCAAGATTTTTGACCTTCTCTTCTATCTTCCCCGCCACAGCGATAAACTCCTGATCCGATTTCCCCGTCGGATCATCCAGTCCCCAGTCTTCTCTGTATCTGCACGGCAGACTGGGGCACTGCACATTGCATCCCATGGTGATCACGATGTCGATCTCCGGCAGCTCATCGATAAGCTTGGGATACTGATCTTTCTCCATGTCAATGCCATACAGTTCCTTCATAATGCGGACCGCATCCTGATTGATCTGCGGCTTTGTCATCGTTCCCGCCGAATAGCTTTCAAATACCCCGGCGGCATATTTTTTCCCGAGTGCTTCCGCCATCTGGCTTCGGCATGAATTATGCACGCATATAAACGCAGCTTTCAGCATTTTTATATCCTCTCTGTATTCTGATTATGAAAAAAGTGATACACATTCTGCAGATATTCACCTACCCCAGTTCCTCTGTAAACGCGTCCATCAGGCTTCCGTATCCATAGTAATTCACTACGTATTTCAGCCCATCGATCACTTCCTCCTGGGAGTAATCATGTTCTGTGAGAAATGCCTCTGGTTTTCCGCCCAGTTTCTCGTAAAATAAAAGCGCCATCTCAAAATATGCCCGGCTTCCCGCGTCCAGTCCGTCAAGAAGGATATTCTCCGCTTCATTGATCTCCCCGTCGTCGATCATGGCGATCAGCTTCCTGTACTGCTCCATGACTTCAAGAGGCACGGATTCCTCCTCATCTCTGTCAATGTCCTTATTAAAGATCAGCTTGATGAGGGTGCGTATCCACTCATGTATGATCCGCATGATATAATCCTTCTGCTCGATCAATTCTCTTTACCTCCTGTCCGTCTGCTCTTTCCATTTGAAATTCTCCTCCTATCTTACCTCAATCCTTATGATGGTTCAACCGGAAACTTGTCAGGCACGGTTCAGATCATGGCTTAGGGAACAGGAGAATAACGAGAGCATCCGCCTCCTGGATCTTTTCCTTGAAAAGGAACTCTCCGTATGATCTCCGGAACCAGCAGGCAGATCCCTGTCAGCCCTGCCAGCAGGACCAACGTCCAGACACAGGGATACTGATACTGAAAATAAGAGAGTCTCGCTTCCATGTATCTCCGGATCAGGTGCAGAATCCCGCTTCCTGCCGTCAGCATGAGCACCGCTGTGAGCAGACAATAGCATCCGCCCTCCGCCAGGAACAT
>DWVT01000059.1 GCA_019120075.1 Candidatus Mediterraneibacter excrementigallinarum | reverse complement strand
GCCTCCTAATGTTCTTCATCTTTTTCTTGCTTATCCATATCCCTATTCTATCACAAAGGAACAGGCGCTGTGAACACTTCTTATCACCGCCGTCTTCCCCTAAACGGAAAAACTCCGGAAGTCCCATTTCCCCGAAGCCTGTATTCCGGCTTCTGAGAAAGTCCTTCCGGAGTCTCTCCATATCATAGTTCAAAAGCTCCCGGCCGATTGCCGGATCATCTTCTTTTACGCAACTGCATATTTGTTCAAAAAGTTATTAAATCTCTCGTCCTGTCCGTTGCATCTTACAGTCAGAACCCGAGTCAGATCCATGCTTAATACACCCAATATTGATTTTGCGTCAATAACCACTCTGTTGTAAAAAATGTCAATATCGAAGTCGCATTTGCTGGCCTCATTAACAAACTCTTTTACATCTTCCTTTGCAGTCAGTTTAATCTGGCGCTCTACCATTTCTACCATTCCTTTCTTAAAGCAGTCAGAAATTATATTTACTTGCAGGTGTTTTCTGCATTACAGGTATTATGGCACTGGTCCGACCATTTGTCAACAAATTCCAACATTCTTCCACAGAGGGATTTTCCTCCGGAATTTCGGTAATTCCAAACAGAGACTTGTGAATTTTATAACAATTTTTCAGAAATATTTCCAAATCTTTTTGGGCATAAAAAATCCCGGACTGCATTCCTTTCCAAATGCAGCCCGGTCCATATTTGAAAATTTTGGCAACTATCCCTAATTTTATGATGATACCAGGGTCAAATAGACAAAACTCCGACGCAAGCTTGCTTGTGAGAGGAATTTTGACTACTTGACCCGCCCAAAACATGAGAAAGTAGCCATTTTTCGCAGAAAAATGAGCGGATTTCGAATGTTTTGAGGCTTGTAAGAGTGCGTAAGCACGAAGCAAGCCGGTATCATAGAGGTCAAATTCTATTTGACCTCAACAACTTTGTATGTAGTATAATTTTCTTGATCCCGGATTCCAAAAGTCTGAATCCACATGTGCCTGCTCATAAGCGGGTAATAAAATATTGAGGAAGTGTAATCGATGAATTCATTTACGATAGAAAACAGGACTGTCACTGTTTTCCCGGCTGCCGGGCCGGACAGACCTGTGATATACCTGAATACTTTCGGGCAGGAAGGGAAACAGGTACTTCAGAATCTGCAAACCCTGGAATGCCCCGATTTTACCCTGGTAACCGTCAGTGATCTGAAATGGAATCACGATATGTCTCCGTGGGATATTCCTCCCCTTTCAGAAAAGGATACGCCTTTCACCGGCGGGGCAGACGATTATCTGAAACTTCTGACCGGGGAGATCATGCCGGAAGCCGAAAGATCAGTAAATGGCATCCCGGCATGGCGCGGGATCACAGGTTATTCTCTTGCCGGACTGTTCGCCATATACACAGTCTGCCAGACCGATCTGTTTTCCCGTGCCGCCAGCATATCCGGTTCTCTCTGGTTCCCCGGCATAAAGGAGTATCTCTTTTCTAATAAGCTAAAAGGAAAAACAGATCATCTCTATTTTTCTCTCGGGGACAGGGAACACCATACACGGAACAAAGTTTTAAAATGCGTCCGCCGGAATACTGAAGAGATTGCAGATTTTTATAAAAGGAAGGGAATCGATACCGTGTTCCGGCTGAATCCGGGAAACCATTTTAAAAATGCAGCGGAGCGGAGTGCCGATGGCATTGCATGGCTTCTGAGCAGATAACTGGTACAGCTTTTCGCCATGCTAGCTGATAAATGTCGCCAGGAACGCAATTCCTGTCGTGATCACAGGCAGATACCAGCATCCGTTACAATCTTGTTCTTTTCCCGCCAGCCTTCGTATCATTCTGCTCTTCATAAGCAGTCTCAGGATCAGCCAGCCTGCCATTACGCCCAGAACATTCGCCACAAGGTCGTCGATGTCTGTCGCCCGGTAAGGAGTGAACATCTGGCTGATCTCAATCCCGAGAGATACACCAAAGCCAAGCAGGAAACATTTTCCCGCCTTTTCATAAGTCGTGCTGATCAGAGGGGCCAGGAATCCCAGAGGCATGAAGCAGATCACATTCAATATATATCCCATGCTGATCCCGTCCGCAAATGGGACCAGGTTAATATTGGGAGCGAACAGGGGCTCCCCGTAGGACGCGGTTCTAAGGAGCTGACTCAGCGAGGGCGTGCCCACAATATTGCAGAACACAATGCACAGATAATAGTAAAGCAATACGGAAAAGATCATCGTGCGCAGATCTGCCCCTCCGCTCTTTCTCCTCAGTATCATGTATAATATGATGCATGTCACCGCCAGCCCCGCAATGAATACCGGGCTTAAACAGAGCAGCCCTGCAATGGACTCCCATAGACTGAGCTGTATCACAGTTCCCTGATTTTCCATCCTTTTTATCCCTCCTAAAGCTCATATCGTTTTCTCTTCAAAAAATTTCTGAAACTCACATCGTGGAAAACGCCCACAGGTTATTGATCTGATATTCCAACGTATCGTAGTCCCACAGTTCTTCGCTCCTCTGTCTGCTGTTTGGATCATTGACCCGGATCTTTCCGTCCTCCACGCCGGTCAGAACGATAAAATGTCCGGTGGTGGTGAAATCTCCGGGACGCATGCTGCATACGACCGGATGCCCGCTCTCCAGCTCCGAGAGGATTCCGTTCTCACTTAACCCCAGCTCCTGTCCCTGTACGCCGAAATGTTCTGCGCCTGCAGTCATCAGTTCCCAGCTTGTGCCCGACTCACCAGTATAGTATCCCTGTTCCTCGGCATACTGCGCCACTTTATACGGAGTAATAGTATTGTCTCCCGTCAGTCCTGCTGCCACCATTGCCACCACCGTGGGGCCGCAGCCGTTGATGGCGATCATATTGTCCCCGTACTTCGCATATCCCCAGCGCTCATCCCACTGAAGCAGAAGGGGGATTTCACCGGAAGTGATATCGCCGATATTCTCTGCCGGGGAATCATCCTTTTTCTCCATATAATCCAGTACGAAATCAGCCGTCTCCTCGTTATTCGCAAGCAGTTCCAGCAAGTCCTGCGGATACCGGTCCGCCTGCTCGAGCACCTTTCTGACCTTCTCATCCGTCTGAGCCATCTCCGTGAGTCTGCTCCGGATCTCACCATCGGTAATACTCTGCGCCGCCGCTGTATTCTGCACCTGATAGGAACCGGTATCTCTCGTAATGCCAGAATCTGTCATCACGAAGTGATCCCCTATGAAATTCTTCAGGAAAACAGCTGCGGCAAAGAGAGGAATGAACACTACAACCGCCGACAGGATCCTGCGGATCCGTCTTTTTCTTCTTCCTCTTTTGTTCAGTCTTCTCCTCCCGTTCCGGCTTCTTCTTATGTCTCCTGGCATGTGATATAACGCCTCCTTGTCATGGAATTATTATAATGAGGAGTATAGACGGAAATTTGGAACAATTTCTTAAGATTTTCGATAGTTAAAAAAATAACAGGTGCCGTGTACTTTGTACAAAGTACACGGCACCTGTTAAATTTTTCACACCTCTTCCCGGTCGTTCGTCAGCTTCAGCTTATCAAATATAAAGAACATCAGTCCCATCAGCATTCCCACAACGCACGCCAGCACCATACCGGTAAGCTGGATGCTGCCGAACTGGACATTGATCCCGGAGAGCCCTGTCACGAAGATCACGGAAGTCATCGCCATATTCCTCGATTTTCCGTAATCCACCTGAGACTCCACGAGGATACGGATTCCCGATGTTCCGATCATTCCGTAGAGCAGGAATGAGATTCCGCCGATGACCGGACCCGGTATCGTGTTGATCAGCGTCGTCATCTTCCCGATAAAGGAACAGATGATGGACAGCACCGCTGCCCCGCCGATCACATATACACTGTAGACTTTTGTCATCGCCATAACACCGATGTTCTCACCGTATGTGGTCGTCGGCACGGAACCGATCAGACCGGAGATCATCGTGGAAAAGTTATCTGCGAACAGAGAACGGTGAAGTCCCGGATCTTTCAGCAGATTCCGTCCGATGATCTTTCCCGTCACGATCTGATGCCCGATATGCTCGGACGCGATCACAAGCAGCACGGGAAGGATGATCACGATCGCCTCCCATTTAAATTTCGGTGTCGAAAAATTGGGGAGCGAAAACAGCGGTGCCGCGGCAACCGCGGAAAAGTCCACGATCCCGCATGCGAGCGCCGCCACATATCCCGCGATGATCGCGATCAGGATCGGGATAACGGATAAAAAGCCCCGGAATACCACGGAACCGATCACCGCAAACAGGAGCGTGACGAGAAAAACGATCACATTTTTCGTGTTGATCGTCTCGTCAAGCAGGCCGGCATTGGACGCCGCGCTTCCTGCCAGTTCAAGGCCGATCAGAGCAACCACCGGTCCCATCGCCGCAGGCGGGAGCACAACGTCGATCCAGTCCGATCCGAATTTATAGATGATCAGCGCCAGAATACAGCCCAGAAATCCGACCGCCACGAAACCGCCCAGCGCGTAACTGTATCCCCACTTTGAGATCACGATCCCGGCAGGCGCCAGAAACGCGAAGCTCGAGCCAAGATACGCGGGCGCTCTCCCCTTAGTGATCAGGATAAACAGCAGGGTGCCGACTCCGTTCATGAACAGCACCACCGCCGGATTGATCCCAAACACAAAGGGAACCAGCACGGATGCGCCGAACATGGCGAACATGTGCTGGATACTCAGTGGCACAAGCAGTTTAAAAGGGACTTTCTCCTCTACCTGTATGATTCTTTTGTTTTCCATTCTTGTCCTCCTCTTTGTCAGTCTCTTCCTTTCCTGCGGTATGCCGGACGCCTTGATATCTTCATATTACGGTTCATGTACGATCCGTCACAGGTATCCATCACATGCATCCGGCATACCGCTCCCGCTCTTCATTTTATCATCTCACGCTTGAAAAGAAAATACCTCCTTCATGATCCGGCTGACATTCCCGTAAGCGATCTTGTCGATCTGCCGGGACGTGATACCGGACCGTTTCATCGCCTCCCAGAGGAGATCCATATCCTGAACTCCCCGGATTTTCTCCGGAAGAGCTTCCGTTTCGAATCCGTCAAAATCTGTCCCCAGAGCCACTGCGTCTTCTCCCGCCTGATCCATCATCCGGCGCATATGACGGACAATATCCTCCAGTCCCGCTCTCACAGATTCGCCTGTTCCGTCTTTTTCTCTCAGAAATGCTGAATAAAAATTGACGCCCGCCACGCCGCCTTTGTTCCCCAGGGCGCGGAGCATTTCATCCGTAAGATTTCTCGGATGAGAGCACAGGCTCCTTGCATTGGAATGGGACGCCACAATAGGAGTACGGCTGCAGCGGATACAGTCCCAGAATCCGCCGTCCGAGAGATGGGAGACGTCAATGATCATGCCGAGTTCATTCATCCGCTCCACCACCTGGATTCCGAACGGCTTCAATCCGCGCTCCATCACCTGCGGATCCAGGCTGTTGGGACTCCCGATACAGTTCTCATAGTTCCAGGTCAGCGTGATCAGCCGGATTCCCCTCCGATACAGTTCATCCAGACGCTCCATCTTCCCGTTCAGGACGCCGCCCTCCTCCACTGTCAGAATGCCCTTTATCCCGGAAAATTCCTGTTCCGGAACCGGAGGGCGGACTGGATTGATCGGGTTTCCGCCTTCCACCTCCCCTGCTTCTCTGATGAAATGAAGTTGTTCTCCTTCTGACGAACGGGCAAGTTCCGTCATCCCGAGAACATTCTTCCATGCCCGCTCCCACACATCGCTGCCCGAACCTGCCGCATTTACAAAACAGGCGAAGAACTGTGTCTTCGCCCCTGCTTTCTTCAGTCTCTCCAGGTCAACGCACAGTCCGTTGCACTCCAGGGACTGTGCGTTTCCTCTCCATATCTCGCTTAACGTATCACAATGCATATCGATCCATCGCATCTTATACGCCTGCCCTCCTTCTAAATTATCCTTTTGAATTATGCATTATACATGAGGAATATTGGTAAATTCACTGATCTCCCTGCTGACCGTGCACAGATCCTCCACGGACAGGTCATGCAGTCTTTCGTGTCCTGTGATCCGCGCAAACATCTTCAGTTCCTCAAGGGATACATTCAGGAAATTTGCCACTCTTGCCGCCGCGGCGTCCTCGTGGAGCCGTTCTCTCAGGTCCTCATCCTGAGTCGCGATCCCCATCGGGCACATTCCGGTCCCGCAGATCCTATACTGCTGGCATGCCATGGCGATCAGAGCGGAGGAAGCCACAGCCACCGCGTCCGCCCCCATCGCGATCGCTTTTGCAAAGTCCGAGGAAACTCTAAGTCCTCCTGTGATGATCAGACTGATGTCCGATCCGACGCTGTCCAGATATTTTCTCGCCCGGTACAATGCATAAATGGTAGGCACACTGGCGGAATCTCTCAGAAGCTTCGGGGACGATCCGGTAGCTCCGCCTCTGCCGTCGATGGTGATGAAATCCGGCTCCGCGTAGACGCAGAAGGCAAGATCCCTCTCGATCCTTCCCGCTGCGATCTTCACTCCCACAGGTCTTCCTTCCGACGCATACCGAAGCTGTGCGATCAGATTCTTCAGGTCCTCCTTTGTCTCGATCCCCGGGAATCTGGACGGTGCGATCACATCTTTGCCCATCGGTTTGTTGCGGATCCGGCTGATCTCCTCCGTCACCTTTTCTCCCGGCAAATGACCACCCATCCCCGGCTTTGTCCCCTGACCGATCTTGATCTCTATGGCATCTGCATTTCTCAGATTTTCCGGCGTCACGCTGTAGAGATTTCCCACATACTCGAATATGTACTTCTCCGCCGCCTCCATCTCCTCCGGAAGGATACCGCCCTCCCCTGAGCACATGGCGGTGTGTGCCATCGCAGAACCTTTTGCCAGAGAAATCTTTGCCTCCCTTGAAAGGGCCCCAAAGGACATATGTGAAATATACACCGGATTATCCAGGACCAGCGGTTTCGCCGCATGTTTTCCGATCACAGTCCTGGTGTCCACAGGCGCATCCTCATCCAGAGGCATGGGATCCAACTGCGCTCCCAGGATCAGGATATCATCCCAGTCCGGCATGGGAATCTCCGTTCCCATAGCCGCGGAAATGCTCTTCCCTGTCACCGCCATCTCATGGATCTCTTTCATATACCTGCAGGAATCATCCTGACGGACGAATTCCTTCGGATAATCCAGTTTCAGTTCCTTCTTCTCCTGTACCGCAGCCGGCTTTTCCTCCTCATAGAGATAAAATCTGTCCGCCGGCTGATGACAGACCGGACATTCCTTCAGTTCGGAAAACTTTTTCCCCTCTGCATCCTCATCAAAAATATAGCCGCACACGCTGCATCTGTATTTTACCATTCTTCACTCCTCCCTTCGCTTTCTCCGCGGGCCTGATTCTTTCTCCCCGCGTTTCTCCGTTCCGCATCTGAGTTCATTATAACTTACTCCCGGTCAGATCACAATAAAATCCCCCATGCATAAATTACCATTTTCTTACATAGTCTATGATACGTCAGAGGGACAGCTTTTAGAATTTTCTGATCTGATATTTCATGAAAAGCAAAGGAGTATTTTATGGAGCCAACCATCGGAATCGTTGTCTGCGGTTTCACAGGGAACCGCCAGTTTGTCACCAATCCCTACATTCAGGCAGTCCGCTATTCAAAAGGGCTGCCCGTTATCCTGCCTCTTGTGCGCAGTGACCGTATCCTGGACCAGTACACCGGGCTCTGCGACGGTTTTCTCTTCTGCGGAGGCGGGGATATCACTCCGCTTCTGTTCGGCGAGGAGCCGAAAAAAGGAAACGGAAAGACAAGCATCACCGTAGATCTGTTCCAGATCCGTCTGATGAAAAAGATCCTTGAAACAGGCAAACCCGTCTTTGCGATCTGCCGCGGAATGCAGATCTTAAGTGTTGCATGCGGAGGGAGTATATGGCAGGACATGAAACTGATTCCCGGCGGAAACGTCCTGGATCACATGCAGCAGTCTGCGTCCCGCAGCGATATCAGCCACCGGATCCGGACAGAACGTGACAGCCGGCTCCGGCAGTACATCGGTTCCGTCCTCTATGTAAACAGTTTTCACCATCAGTCTGTAAATGCTCCGGGAAAAGACATGCTGGTCAGCGCCCGGGCACAGGACGGCACCATCGAAGGCATCGAACTTGCCGGACATCCCTTCGCCATAGGCGTTCAGTGGCATCCGGAGTGCATGTACCGTTCCTCCCCGGAAATGAGGGCTCTTTTTCATGAATTCATCTCGCATTCACTCATAAAGAGCAAAGATGCGGGACATAATAACGACTGAACCTTGTTTCAATTATTATTTCTTTTAAAGGAGGAAATCAGACATGTCAGAAATATCCATTCTTGACCTGCAGAACCTGCGCCACCTGATCGGCGGTTACAACACCACTCACTGCAAGATGACGGAGTACGCATCCCAGGCACAGGACCCGGAGATCAAAAAACTGTTTCAGGACGCAGCGGATTCCGCGATGAAAAACAAACAGGAACTCATGAAATTTCTGTAGGAGGTAACGATAACATGGAAGAAAAAGCAATGGTAGCCGACGCTCTGGTCGGCGTAAACGGTGAACTGAAAATGTTCGGGGATATGATTCCCCAGACAGAAGACAAAGAACTCAAACAGTGTTTAAAACAGATCCGCAACCAGTGCGAGATGTCCCAGGAGAAACTGTATAATGCAGCCAGAGAGAGAAGCTATTATGTTCCGGCGGCAAAGGCCACACAGGAAGAGATCAATCATGTAAAATCAATTCTTTAACTGTTATAGCATCACTTGCCGGATTTATCCGGGCAAACAGGATTCGGGATGCGGCAGGATTCTGCCGCGTCCCGGATCTGTATAAAAGACCGTTCCGTAATAACATCTCTTAATTTTTAAAGTATTTCCAGGCAGATGACAGACCGTTGATCACGGCTCTGTATCTCTGATACTTTTCCTGATAAATCTGTGCGTATTCTTTTCTCGGCTGAACCGTCTTTGTGATGGTCACGGTCCTGCTGATCGCAGTCGGATAATCTGGATAAATCCCAGCCGCGATCCCGGCTGCCATGGCCGCCCCCTGAGCGCCCAGTTCCTTGTCCTCGATCACATCGATAGGGATCTGGAGAACATCCGCAAAGATCTGAACCCATACATCCGAATTTGCCGCACCGCCGGAAAGTCTCACCGAAGAAGGAGTTTCTCTGTTCTTCAGAAGTTTTCTCACATGAGTATAATGTGAGAATACAATTCCTTCATATACTGCACGAAGCATATGATGTTTGTTATGGAATGCGGTCAGACCTACAAAAGTCCCTTTTGCCAGAGCATCCTCATTCGACCCGTTCAGGAAGGGAAGAAAGATAATATCGCTGTCCTGAGGCTCAATCTCCTCCACCCATTTATTTGTGATATCATACACTGATCCGCCTGCTGCCTTTGCCTCAGCCTTTTCATATGACATCAGATTGCGGATAAACCATTCCATGTTTCCGGCAGACGTGGGGCTGGACTCCTCCACCAGGAAATAACCCGGAATACAGAACATGGAGTTGAGTGCCACGGTCCCGTTTGTCACCGGTGTCTTCCTGATAAACTCATTGATACTCCAGGTCCCTGCGATCATGCACATCTCATTTTCATCGGACAGACCTGATGCGATCCCACATGCATTCACATCGAACATTCCTGCCGCCACAGGGATTCCTTCCGGAAGCATCGTCTTTTCAGCGGCTTCCTTTGTAACATATCCACAGATGTCAGAAGAATATTTCAGAGGAGGGAGCTTGTCATACACTTCTCCGAGACCGAACAGTTCCATCAGTTCCCGGTCGTATGCTTTTGTGGTCAGGTTTACGAAGTTTGCCCCGGAAAAATCCGTATACTCCGCATATGCCTCGCCAGTGAGCATGAACCGGATATAATCCTTCACTGCGAAAATATATTGTGTCCTCTTCAGCACTTCCGGATCATTGTCCCTCAGCCATGCAAGGATACTCACTGGCTGGCAGGCGAGAATGTCCTGAAATGTCTTATCGTAAACCTTTTCCTTTGTTCCGTCCTGCGCCCATTTCTCAACATATTCCCACGCCCGGGCATCCGTTGAGATAATTCCGTTATAGGAGGGTTTCCCATCATATCCTACCATGTACAGCCCCTTCCCGTGGCCGGAGAAAGATACCCCCGCAATATTCTTCGGATCGATCCCGCTCTTTTGGATTGCCTCCCGAACCGCCTGAGCGTTCACTTCCCACAACTCATTCATGTCCCTCTCTGTATACCCGGATTTGGGTGTGAGCGTCACCGTAGGCACACTTGCCACCGAGATCTGCTTCCCGTCTTCATCAAAGATCGCCGCCTTTGAAAAAGTACCTCCATTGTCAATTCCAACCAAATACTTCATCGCCTTACCTCCTGGTACTTTCGTATTTTCATCATAATAAAAAACGTTGTCTATATTATACAGAACAAGGCGCCAAAGCACAATATAATCAGTGAATTTTCCACAATTCTCTGCCACTAACGGATTACAGTTCACACCGTGCTCAGGAATGGAAAACGTCGTTCCGAGCTGCTATTTACAGGACATATTTCCTCACCGCCTCTGCCGCACCGTCCCGGTCATTCCCCGCGGTGATCACATCCGCGGCTCTTTTCAGTTCGGGCACCGCATTTCCCATGGCGATCTTAAGACCTGACGCCTGAAACATGGACAGGTCATTTTCTCCGTCCCCGATACAGGCAGTCTCCTCCTTTCGGATTCCCAGATGATCAGCCAGTGCCTGAAGCGCATTTCCCTTGGATGCACCTGATGCAAACACTTCCACATACAGCCGTGTATACGCGGCAGAAAGTTCCGGGAAACCGGAAAGTACTGCGCGGATCTCGTCCCTTGCCGACGAAGACATGAAATAAAACTGCAGTTCCTCTATCTCATATCTGCTCATCCTCACAGTTCCGGACATGTCCCGCACCCATCTCACTGCTCCGGCGTCCCTTCCATAGATGAGATGCCCCAGCAGAACGAGAAGTCTCCCCTGCAGAAGATATTCGTGATTTATATGGGAAGTGACTCCCAGCCGGATCTTCCTGCATGACTCAAGCAGAGCCAGGGCAGACTTTCTCGGTATCATCTCCTGAAAAATCTCCCTCTTCTCCACAACATCCGTCACCTGGGCTCCGTTGGATGTGATCACATAACGGAACAGTCCCCGATTCTTGCGGGCATCCTCTGCCGTCTTTCCATAGCCTGCTATATTTTTTCTTACGGTTCCTGCCGCCAGTCTGTGGGGAATACATGCCATACTTCGACCGGTGGCGGGGACCACTGTGATCCCCGCTGCCGCAGCGTCTCTCAGCGCCCGGATCGTTTCGTCCGTGATCCGGCTTTTCCTGTCCAGACAGGTTCCGTCCATATCCACCGCGAGAAGTTTTATCATCTGCTGTCCCTCCCTGATGTTCCTCGCCCCGGTCAGAGCAGTCCGTAAACCTCATACATGCTGATCATGCTCTGATAGGTCATCTTCCGCCCCATGAGCTGCCGGTATGTGGCGGACTTTGTCTTTCCTTTGTCCTTCAGGTCCTCCATCTGCCTCTGAATACTGTCATGTTCCTTCTGAATGTTCTGCAGCATCTTCTCAAATGCTTCCAGCCTCTGCTGTTCCTTTTCTCCCATCGCCGCATCGTCCTCCCTGTTTTCTTCTGTTCGGATTCCGTCCGGGTTACTTTCGCCTTTCTCAAGATTGTCTGTATCAAAGTCGCCTGTATCAAGACAGATGGTCTCGAGATCGTCGGGCACATACAGGTTCCCTGAAAAGTACAGCTTTCCCTCCTCTGTATACCTTTGCTTCCGATTTACCATATCCGTATCTTCCGTGTGATACAGAACCAGATTCCTGATCCCCAGTTTCTCTGCCTGTTCACACGCGTCTTTCACCGTGGAATGATGCTTTTCATAGGGATGAAAGCATTCCGTATCCCGCGCCAGGCAGAAAGCTTCATGGAGCAGCCACCTGCTCCCCTGAACATACTCCTTCTCCGAATCATTATACGGCTCGTCTCCACAGCATGTGAGCCGGTCATTCTCCCTCAGATCCATGGTAAATCCGAACTGCTTCGCCTTCGTTGACTGGATATCGAAAAAACATACTCTATGACCTATGATCTCCCGTTCTTCCCTGTCCTTTACCGGGATCAGCTTCACGGACTTCCCGATGAAACGGTTCTCCTTTTCCGCGAGCAGCATGCATGAAACTTCTCTCAGGATCTGTATCACTTCTTCATGTCCGTATATCCTCGCTTCCCCCTCGTATTCTCCCCGCTTCGATGCCTGACAGATCATACGGATCATCCACAATATCCCCATAATATGATCCATATGCCGGTGTGTCACAAACATATCCCGTATTCTGTTCCATTCAATACCGGCGCTCTTTAACCGGCTCAGAAGTCCGATCCCGCCGCCTCCGTCCACGAGGAAATATCTTCCCTCCTCGTGAAGTACAAAGCAGGTATTATAACACTCGGTCACCACCGCTCTGCCGGTTCCCAGCATGGTCAGTTTCAACTCCGATCACTCCTCTGTAACAGAATTTGTTTCCTCATGTATTATAGACCTCTGCTCCTTTTTCCGCAACTTTCTTACAATACGATCTCTTCCGCCTTTTTCTTTACATTCCGGTAGATCACATAGAAGAACAGCAGCACCAGGATACAGACTCCGCCCAGGATACAGAGGTTTTTAATCTCTGAGACAGTGTAGCGCCTGTCATTGATCCAGTTCTGCACCAGGACAAACAACATTCCCACCATACATCCCAGCGCGCCCGGATAGGTGAAGATCTTCGCAAGCTGGCTTTTCAGGACCCATTTCTGATAAGATTCGTCTGCGCCAAGTTTCCTCAGGCTCAGGAATACCTCCCGGTTATCCGCCGCGACAGAGATGCCCCTCACATAAGTCATGACCGCTGCCGCAGCGAGAGTGATAATGAAGATATAGAGGCAGAGCATGACGTACACACTGATGCTCTGAAGGATATCCTGGCTGTACACAATCCTGAAATCCGGCACATATTTCCAGTCATCGAAGAGCCCTGTATCATCCGGAGTCACCTCCAGGCGGCCCGAATATTCATATTCCTGTCCGGCTTCGCAGGCTCTCTCTTCCTCCCACCTGTCATAAAGAGTCATCACGAACGTCTCTTCAGAGGCCCCCCTGACATACATCGCATACAATGCTTTTGCAAACGGATATGAGCCCTCCAGATTGTCCACATCAAACATGATCAGCTGTTCAGTCCATGTCCTGCTGATCCCTTCTGTCAATTCTTCATAATCCCTATTGTCGATCACATAAGCATAAGGATCTGACATCAGAGGCAGATTGCCGTCTTCCACAGTCCCCGCAAAGACGAGATCTTTCCCGTTCCCTGTATCCGGGTTTGAGGCGCGGTACAGACCGTCCACATGCTCCCAGATATTCTCCTGATATCCTGGCGTGATCACAGTCCGGTAAGTTCCCGGCTCCACCTCAGCCTTTCTTCCTGTAAGTTTCGCGAATGTCTCCTCCGAAAGAAACAGCGCTGTCTTTGCATCGTCCTCATCCACCGCCACATAGTTCCCGTCTTCCGTATAATCCGTAGTATTGTAGGAAATGACCAGGTCTGCGGCACAGTCCTCCGCGTAATCACGGATCTGTACGCCGTACTGTTGTGCTGTATCAAAGATTTCTTTCTCTGTGATCCGGTTCTCTCCGGACGGGTAATGCATGGCAAATCCTCTTGTCTCCTCCATATCGCCCAGGCTTCCGGAATCCAGATAGATCAGCCCGAAGGAGCAGGCAAACAGGCAGGCAAACAGGAGCAGGACGATCACGCACATATTCCTCGTAGTGGATCTGGCAGAAAACCGCATCAGACTGACTGAGACCATATTCTTATAGAATCGTTTCCTGTTCTTCTCTCTGCCGCCTCCCACGATATTCAGAAGAATCAGATAGATTCCCGCCACCGCAGGGATATAAAACAGATTGGTAGCGGAAGGAGCGCTTTTTCCCAGCAGATAGACACTCATCTGAGGAATCCCCAGCGCAAGGAGGATTCCCAGCGGGACCATCACAATCCCCGCCGGAAGCGTCCATGCGGGAATCTTTTTCACCATTTCCGGCTGATGCGAAGTACGCAGGATCTTCATGATATCTGTACGCCGCACAAAACGGTATCCTGCAATGCCAAGAAGCAGTGCCAGTATAAGCGCGAAGCCCACCCCGACGAAAAATCCCCGGATTCCCAACCTGTAGACCATCTCATCCGTGGAGACCAGAAACAGTTCGAACAGTTTCCAGATCAGCCAGGATGCCGGGACAGCCACTGCAAGACCTGCAAGGGAAGCTGATAATGTCAGTGAGGAAAGTTCCCTGAAGAGCATTCGGTTCAGGTTCCGCTTCTTCTCTCCCAGTGCCAGGAAAATCCCGTACTCCCGGCTTTTATAGCGAAAAAACAACATGGACGCATACAGAGTAAAGATAGCGCATCCCACTGCCGTCGCGCCCATGAGAAGCCCTGCCATTTTCCGGGTATCTCCGCCCTCCGGAAGGAAATCCTGCACTGTAGGTCCGAAATACATCATGGCGAATGCTCCGATCAGAAGTACGGACAGGAAGATGCAAAACGCCAGCATCCTGTACTGTCCTCTGCTCTTTTCTCTCAGCTTTGCGAACACCTTACTCCTCGTCATCTTCCTCACCCCCCAGTTCTCTGAGCACTTCCAAAAGTTCATCCATAAACTCCCGCCTTGATCCGCACCTTGTCAGTTCCGTAAAGATCATGCCGTCTCTTAAAACGATGACACGGTCGCAGAAAGATGCCGCAAAACTGTCATGAGTCACCATGAACACGGTCGCTCCCATCTCCTTTTTCGCCTGTAGAAATGTATCGATCACAGCACGGCAGGAACGGCTGTCCAGGTTTCCTGTGGGTTCATCGGCGAGCAGGATATAAGGCGAGTTCATAAGTGCCCGCGCCACCGCGGTCCGCTGCTTTTCTCCTCCGGAAATCTCTGCCGGATATTTGTCCCGGATCCTTCCGATCCCAAATGCCTCGCAGAACCGCTCTGCCTTTGCCTCCATCTGCGGAACCGGTCTGTCCGCGATCACCTGAGGCAGGCAGATATTCTCAAATACCGTCAATCCGTCCAGCAGCATAAAATCCTGAAAGACAAATCCCAGGTTCTGATTTCTCACTTTCGCAAGTTCCTGCTCATCTAAACCGGAAATATCCTGTCCGTTTAAAAGGATCCTTCCCGAATCATGTGGGATAAAGCAGGAGATACAGTTCAAAAGAGTAGTCTTTCCCGAACCGCTCGGTCCCATCACCGCCACAAATTCTCCCTTCTTCACCTGAAATGACAGATGTTTCAACACCGGATATTCCCGGCTTCCCGTACGATATGTTTTAATCAGATCTTCAACTCTCAGCATAATATTTCCTCCTCTGTCAGATTCTCTATATCCAGCTCTGCATCTGTTAATTATAGGTACATAAACAAACAAAAACTATTTTGCCAAAAGGTAAGTTTTGAAGAGATTACGGAAAGTTTAACAGGCAGGTCGGTCCGATATTCTCCATACCATTCTATTTTCCATATCTACAGTCTGACACTTCCTTTTATAATCAGATATGGCGTTTCCTTCTGAAATCAGATATAATGAAGAGCGGTAATCCGTAAAAAACAGAGAAGGAGCACATACATGGAGATCTGTATCTGCGATGATGAGAAAAAACTGAGAAGATCCCTGCGGAACGCAGTGGAGACGGAACTGCAGCTCTGCGGCGTCTCCTACACCATAAAAGAATTTTCATCCGGGGAGGAACTTCTGTCCGCTCTTCCGTCCTCGGAGCCGGATATCCTTTTTCTGGATATCGAGATGGACGGGATAAGCGGGATGGAGACAGCCCACAGGCTGCGGGAGAAGTGCCGGAAGACTGTGATCATCTTTGTCACCGCCTATCCGGATTATGTGTTCCAGGGGTATGAAGTCCATGCCTTCCACTATATCCTGAAGCCTTACCGGGAAGAAAAGATCCGTGAGGTGCTGCGTCTCGCCCTGGAAGAGACAGAACGCCTGGACGACCGGTATTTCCTTATCGAGCAGAAAAGCCGTAGCCTGAAGATTCCGCTAAAGGATATCCTCTATTTCAGGAGCGACCGCAAAAAGGTTTCTGCCGTGACAAATGACCGCACTTATGAATTCTACGGGAAACTGACAGACATCGAGACAGGGCTGCCGGAGTATTTTCTCCGCATCCACAACCGTTACCTTGTCAACCTTCGTCATGTCACGGACCTTGGCGCTTCCTCCTGCATCTGCGGAGGAGAAGAACTCCCTGCCAGCCGTCCCTACCGCCACGACCTTGCGGCAGCGTTTGCAAAAGCCATGTTAAACGGCTGAGTCCGATCCGATAATTACCAGGAGGAACTCATATGGAAACATTGATCCATTTTCTCAGTATCATTCTTTATCTTATACAGGGCTGCTTTTTCTACAGGTCTGTCTGCTGCGCTATCCGCCCGCTGGATTCCCGCCCGTGGAAACTGCTGGCATGGTTCCTGTTGAGCATGACAGGAAGCGTCAGGCTCTTTGCCGGGGATCCGGTCAATATTATCGGAATGCTCGGTCTTTTTCTCGCGACGGTCTTCTTCCTTTTCCGTGGGCAGTGGTTCGTCAAGCTGGGGATCGTCATGATCTTCTATCCGATTGTCGCGGCATTCAACTTTCTGCACAACAGCCTGGGGGCAACTATCTTCTTTTCCTTTTCAGATGATATGGGCATAAAAAACTATCTCTTTTCCGTCCTGGCACAGGTCTTTCTGATCCTGTTCTGGTATCTCTTCCACAGGTTCATGGGCGAACGCCTTTCAAGAACATGCGGGATGCTGGATCAGCGGTCCTGGATGCTCCTTACCGTCATCTGTCTTGCTTCACTGACCGCAGTCATCAGTCTGATCTCTTTTCAACTCTCCTCCGCCGTTGAATCGGTGGTTTACCTGTGCATGGTTGCCTGCATCGTCACGAACTTCGGAACCATCTGCCTTGCCACCAGGCTTGCCGACACCATTCTGGCGGATATGGAACGCAGGAACCTTCAGCTCCAGAAAAGCTACTATGAGGAACTGGATCAGAACCAGCAGCAGATCCGGAAAATCCGACATGATATGAATAACCATCTCTCCGTTATAGAGGGACTTCTGAAAAAGGGGGATATACAAAATGCACTGGAATATTTTGAAGATCTGGCAGGACACGTCAGAACCGGAACCCGCCGTTTCTGTAAAGACAGTATTGTAAATGCCGTGCTCAACGCGAAATACACCGCTGCCGAAGATGCCGCTATCGACAGTTTCTTTCATGTGGATATCGATAAGATCCTGGGCATTGATGCGGTCTCCCTCTGCACCATCCTTTCCAACACATTAGATAACGCTATTGAGGCATGCCTGAAGATCCCGGAGACAGAAAAACGGCACCTCTCTCTGAAAGCGCGGTATACAGATAACGGCTACTTCAGCTATGAGATTGTAAATTCAAAGAGAAATGAGGTTAAAAAGAAAAAGGACGCCTTCCTCACCGACAAGGAAGACGCCCGTTCTCACGGACTGGGAATCGTCTCAGTCCGTGATGTGGTCCGCAGATATGACGGGACGCTGGATATCACTTACACGGAAGATGAATTCCGCATCGTGATACTGATCAAGGCGAAATAACCTCTGTCCATCGCTCAGCCCGCCTGCTCCGGCGTATCGTCCGCGATCTCTTCTACAAAGGAAAAGTTCACCCCGTCCTCTGACCGGTACAGCGCCTCTGCCAGCTTTCCATCCTTCATATAGTCCCCGTCATCTCCCTGTCCCATCACCACGTACAGGATTCCATCTTTTTCATACATCTTTTCCACTGTATCAAAGGGGTCAAATCCCAGTTCTCCGGTAATCTCTTCTGCCTCCGGGATCGTGATGTCCTGAAATGTCTCTCCGCCGTCCTGAGTGACCATCATTTCTCCGCCCTTTGCGTAATATCCTTTTCCGTCCCTGGTCCAGAAGGAGCAGGTCAGATTCGTGCAGAAATAGTCCGGCAGTGTGATGGAAGTCCAGTTTTCCAGGTCTTCCGAGTAATATGTGCCGTAATAATCATTCCCCAGAGAACGGTCCACCGCCATCGTCACATAATATCCGTTGTCCGTCACGGAAAGGAAGGGGTTCGCCGCATAACCGCCCTGACGGATCTGGCTCTCGCTCCAGGTCTCTCCCCGGTCCGTACTGTACAATAGAGAATGACCTGTCACGAAACCGGTAAATCCTTCTGTGATCACATAGCTGTTATAAGGCAGAAGTTCATTATAGGTTCCTCCGGACTGGCTGCAGACCTTCTCGTATCCATCCGGCACTTCGATAAAATTCTCGCCGGAATCATAGGTGACGTAGAGCACGCCGTCACGGATGTAGTAAGTCATGGGCTCATCTGTCTTCATCTTAAAATGCTGCGTCTGAGGTTTCTGTCTCTCCTCCTGGAACTCCGGCGTGGATATCTGATACTGGACCGGGCTCATCTTCTCCGTGATCCGGTAAACATCATCTCCATCCGATTTCCAGCAGAGCACCATCTGGCCTGTATAAAGCCACCGGGTATCCGTATCCATCAACTCAAGCTCCTTCACGATCCCGGAACCGCCGAACGGCGCGTAGACTTCATAATCGATCTGGATATATGGGGTGTCCAGATCAGTCAGAAGTTCCATATCCTCTATCCTCGCGTGAACGATATGGTAGTTCGGAGGAACGAAGATCCCGTGAAACTGGCGAAAATATTCAGAAAACCATTTCCAGCTTATCTCTTCCAGGTCATCACTTTCACTTTCTGCAGTATCTCCTTTGATCTGCGGCATCTCATAGCTGTGCCAGGTCCAGAGCAGGATTCCGCCTGCACAGGCTCCAAGGATCAGGATGACTGCCGCTGCGATAAGAAATATCTTTTTCATGGACGTTCATCTCCTCTTTTTTCCGGATTTCTGAGATGATTATAGTCCTCTGATCCTCTTTCTGCAACTTACACAGGAATTTCTTTCAGCATCTTCAGCGTTCCGTCCATGTTCCTGCTGTGCCAGTTTCCGCCCAGCATAGTGGTCCCCAGAAAGCCGGAAGTCCTGATTCCGCTAAGCTCTTTCTGCTGGACAGAAAGTGTGATCACATCATCCTTTGTTCTGATCGTCAGATGATAATTTAATCCTTTCTCTGTTATCTCCAGCCCCTTTATCTCCGAAAACGGGATGGACAGAGTCACTTCCCTCTTCAGTTCCATTGAAAACCTGCCGAATGGAACAAGAACCAGTTCAGCCCTGCAGATCTGAAGTACAAAAAACTGGTTATCCAATCCAAAAAATTTTACGATCGCATCGCTTAAGTTCTCCGGGGCATATGAAACGATGATGCTTTTATTCTCGATCGGTTCATATCCCGCGTTCTTGATGACTTCCCATACTTTTGTCTCTTTTGCCATGTCCGTTATCCTCCGCTTTTCCGCCGGTGCTTTCTTTCTCCGAAGATCCGATCTCTGTGATGCTCAGACATACTCCGACCATCGGGAACTCAGATCATCGGAAGCGCTCCGGCTGATATTTTACTCGTATATTATGGCGCAGCCGGCTGCGCTTCGGAGGATTTTTGCCCAAACAGCACATTTCGTGCCTGAACAGACATGTGACTGAACGTACCTAAGTCTGAAGGTTCAGATCCAGCAGACGGACCAGTTCGTTTTTTACCTTGCGGGAAAAGAAGCATTCCTCCCCGTTTGTAAAAACGACTTTCTTGTCCCTCACATCCAGTTCCCGGATATGGCTCACATTTGCCAGATAGGCTCTGTGCACGCGGAGAAACTGTTTTCCCAGACTTTTCTGTAAATCCCGGATGCTTCCGGTAAAATCCATGTTTCCCTTTATCCCGTGGAGTATGATGCGGTGGCTTTTTCCTCCGGTCTCAAAATACAGGATGTCATCCACCGGAATGTGCCGCACCGTATCCATAAATTTCACTGTAAAATAGGGGGTGTCTTCCCCCTGCTCATTCTGTATACGCTCTGTGATCACGTTCAGGCATCTGCGGATCCCCCGGAACATCTCCTCCGGGTTCTCCTTTACGATATAATCCAGAGCCTCCAGCTTATAGCGGAAGGTCTCAAAGGCAAGCTCCCCGAACGCTGTCACGTAGACCAGGAATCCTCTCGTATCTTCCCTGCGGATTTCCTGCCCCAGCGTAAATCCCGTGTATTCTCCGTCCTTCAGATCCACATCAAGGAAATAGATGCCTCTCTTCCCGTTCTCCCTCACCTCACCAAGAAGTTCCTCCGGATTGCCGGTATCGCAGACCACTTCCATATCATATCCGGAGATCAGGATCTCTTTTTCCAGTTCGCTCCGCACCGCCCGGCGCACGGCCGGTTCATCGTCACACAGATAGATGGGGATCATCGCCTCATCCTCCTTTCACCCCTATTTTCAGTTCCTGCACAAAGAAACCGTCCTCCTGATACGTCATGGAGGAGACATGTTCATACGATTCCACGATCTGCCGGTAACTGGTCAGTCCCATACCCCGTCCGGATCCTTTCGTGGAATATCCTTCTTTCCATATCCGTGAGAGCGGGACCTGACTCCTTGCAGGATTTTTGACCAGGATGCTCACTCCTGTTTCATCGGCGCAGAACAGTGCTGTCACACCGATACCGGAACATTTTCCCGGGTCTTCTCCGTTAGAAAATGTTTCATCTCTTCTTTTTCCATCAGCTTCCCGTTCCCGGAGGAAGGCTTCTGTCTCCTCCGCCGCATTGTCCAGAAGGATCCCTGCCGCCCTGCACAGTTCCCCGGCAGGGATGGCGATCCGCGTGACCGGTGCCGCCGCTTCCAGACGGAAGGGGATCTCGCGGCGCTGCATCTCCGCCGCCTTCACCGCCAGAAGCCCTTTCAGCTCTGCGATCCGGATATTCCCAAGCTGGGCAGTCTGGAAGATCTTCTCCCCTATCTTCCTCTCAAACTTTCCGGTCACCTCCGTGATAAATTCCTGGACTGCCTGGAGATTCCCCTCATCCGCCTGAAGAGCCGCTCCTGCCATCCGGTTTTTAAAATCATGCCGGAAGATCCTCACATCCCGCTGCACACTCTCCAGGTTCTGTATATACAGTTCCTGCTGCCTTAAGTGCATCTGCTGCTCCTGTATCCTCCTGGTCTGCATATCGCAGCGAAAAATATAGTTCAGGACTCCGTATACGATCAGGAGCAGGAACAGGGAGACCACCGGATTGCTGTTGTTCAGCATGATCCTTTCGTTTACCAGTTCCACAGCTGTGACCCTCACAGCCGGAAGAAGGAAGAAAACCCCCCTCCAGAAACCGAACCGTCTGCCTCCGGACAGAAAATTTCTGTATTCCTCGTCGAGATGTTTCCTTGAGATAAACCATGCGGCGAGTCCGGTAAGGACCAGGATCGCCAGGCAGTTCACTGCCATATATGCCGCCAGGTCACCGGGAAGGCTCAGATCGTAATTATCTGCGAGAAAAAAACCTTCCATATCGTCCAACAGCCAGGAGAGGAAGGCTACTGTTGAAGCCGTGACCGCCGCATCGTTCCATGGCTCCCGGTATGCCGCTTTTAACAGCAGCATGCACGCCGCCACCTCCAGATACATATTGACCAACTGGATCAGCGGGCTGTCAAAGAGTCCCCTGAGGTAAAAGAAATCTCCCGGAAGAATGAGGAGCAGGCTGTACATGATATAGGCAGGAGCCACTCGTTTTTTGTCCGGCCTTTTCCTTGTCAGTGCACCGATCAGCATCAGACAGCACAGGAACTCGGAAAGGACCAGCGGAATATTGATGAGAGTGAGTGAGAAAAATGTATATTCCATAAATCTGTCTCCCGTGTTTTTTACTTTGTCTAGTATAATTCTTTTCCTTATTCTCTGCAACAGAAAAGGCATCCTTTCAGATGCCTTTTCCGCCGCTCATTTTTCTCTTTTCTCACTGTCTCTTAAGCCAGTCTGTGGACCTCCAGCCA
>DWVT01000058.1 GCA_019120075.1 Candidatus Mediterraneibacter excrementigallinarum | reverse complement strand
CAAATTTAATGGCAAAACCAGTTGATAAGGCTCGCCGAATTCGGTATAATTTTTATGGTATTTTTGGTTAGTAGGCATATCTAATTATACCATGGATTACGGGCTCTTCGGAGTCCGTTTTCTGTTTTCAGACATAAAAAAGGAGCCATTGCTCCATAGATGATTACTCATCTATTTTGCAACGACCCCTTCTTTCTTGCGCAGGATCAGACTGTTATGTGAAAAAACCGAGCGCACTCTTGATTTTTTTTAAGGATAGTATTATAATGGCGGAGTAAATAATAGATGGGTTGCTTTTGCAGAGGAATGGAGGATATACAATGGAGAAGAAAAACATTGACTGGGCAAATCTGGGCTTTGGATATATGCCCACTGACAAGCGATATGTATCAAATTATAAAGACGGAAAATGGGACGAAGGTGCTCTGATCGATGATCCGAACATCACAATGAACGAATGCGCCGGCGTACTGCAGTATGCACAGACAGTTTTTGAGGGTATGAAGGCTTATACAACAGAAGACGGACACATCGTAACTTTCCGTCCGGACCTGAATGCAGCACGAATGGTTGATTCTGCAAAACGTCTTGAAATGCCGGTATTTCCGGAGGATCGCTTCGTAGATGCTGTTGTTCAGACTGTCAAGGCAAACGCAGCATATGTTCCGCCTTACGGATCTGGAGCTACATTATATATCAGACCGTATATGTTCGGTATCAATCCGGTCATCGGCGTAAAACCTGCCGACGAGTATCAGTTCCGTGTATTCACAACACCCGTCGGACCGTACTTCAAGGGCGGCGTAAAACCGATCACCATCTGTGTTTCTGATTTTGACCGTGCGGCTCCGCACGGAACCGGACATATCAAAGCCGGACTGAACTACGCCATGAGCCTTCACGCGATCGTGACAGCTCACGCAAACGGATTTGACGAGAACATGTATCTTGATTCTGCCACAAGAACAAAAGTAGAGGAAACCGGAGGAGCTAACTTCATCTTTGTCACAAAAGACAACAAGATCGTAACTCCTCATTCCACAACGATCCTTCCGTCCATCACAAGAAGATCTCTGATGTACGTTGCAGAACATTATCTCGGACTGGAAGTAGAAGAGAGAGACGTATACTTTGATGAAGTGAAAGACTTTGCAGAGTGCGGTCTCTGCGGAACCGCTGCTGTCATTTCCCCGGTTGGAAAAGTCGTAGATCACGGAAAAGAGATCTGCTTCCCGAGCGGCATGGAAAAGATGGGACCGACGATCCAGAAACTGTACGACACTCTGACAGGCATCCAGATGGGACACATCGAAGCTCCGGAAGGATGGCTCAAAGTAATCGAGTAATTTCTTTCATAATTTACGAGCTTTCCAGGCTTATCACAATCGGATAGGGAAAGATTCCTTCCCCTATCCGCTCACCGCGATACCTCGCTCATCTCGCAGCATTGCCGCTCGATGACCGTTGCCCGCCGGATGCCCGCTCGTGCAAGTACAGCGGTCGCTCTCCGGGCGTATCGCACAAAATATCCCGGCATCACCGGAGCAGCCCTCCGTGTAATGCCGGGATATTTTTGCTCTTATCTTTTTCCTGTTGACTTCTATTCTGTCAGTCCCTGCGCCTCGATCACTTCGATCACGCTGTCCACATATTTCTCACAGATCTCATCAGAAGACGCCTCTACCATAACGCGGATCACCGGTTCCGTGCCGCTCTCCCTGACAAGGATACGCCCGTCGCTTCCCAGTGCGTCCGCAGCTTTCTGAACTGCTTCCTGGACTGCCGGATTCTCCCGAGCGGTCTTCTTATCCTTCACACGCACATTTTTAAGGAGCTGAGGATAAATCTTCACTTCATCCGCAAGTTTTCCAAGGCTCTGTTTTTTCTCCAGGATGACTTCCATAACCATAAGAGAGGTAAGGATACCATCGCCGGTCCTTGCGTGCTTGCTGAAGATAATATGTCCTGACTGCTCGCCGCCCAGAACATAGCCGTTCTTCATCATGTTTTCGTAAACATATTTGTCGCCAACTGCAGTCTGTTCATATTTCATGCCGATCTTGTCGCAGGCTTTGTACAGTCCCAGATTGGACATGATCGTTGTCACGATCGTATTGTCTTTAAGTCTTCCCTGCTCCATCAGATATTTTCCGCAGACATACATGATGCGGTCTCCGTCAACCACGTTTCCATTCTCGTCCACCGCGATACATCTGTCTGCGTCACCGTCATACGCGAATCCCACATCCAGCTTCTTCTCTTTTACAAACTCCTGAAGCACTTCGATATGTGTGGAACCGCAGTTTGTATTGATATTGGTTCCGTCAGGCTCATTGTTGATGACATACGTCTTTGCTCCAAGCGCATCGAACACGCTCTTTGCGATCGTAAATGAACTTCCGTTTGCACAGTCCAGTCCGACCCTCATATCTTTGAATGATCTGGTTGCAAGCGAGATCAGATGGCCGATATAACGGTTTCTTCCCGCCGCATAGTCGATGGTTCTTCCAATGTTCTCTTTTGTTGCCAGCGGGAGTTCCCCGATTTCTCCATCAATATATGCCTCGATCTTGTCCTCGACTTCCGCTTCCATCTTATGTCCGGCACTGTTGATCACCTTGATACCGTTGTCATAGAACGGATTGTGGCTGGCAGAGATCATAAGACCGCAGTCAAAATCCTCTGTCCTTACCACATAGGACACGCTCGGAGTGGTCGTCACATGAAGAAGGTAAGCGTCTGCTCCGGAAGCTGTGATGCCGGCTGCCAGCGCGTACTCAAACATATAGCTGCTCCTTCTTGTATCTTTTCCGATCACTACCCTTGCTTTATGATCCTGTCCGAAGTACCAGCCAAGATAACGTCCTACTTTAAATGCATGCTCCACGGTCAGTACAACATTTGCCTCGCCGCGGAAACCGTCAGTCCCAAAATATTTTCCCATGTCTGACTTCCCCTTTATTTTTACTTTATAAGTCTATGCGCCAAAACAGGCTGTAAGTTCCCTGTACAGCACACTTTTCATTATATTACTATTACAGAATAGTTACAAGTATTTCTTTTCTGTTAAATCGCAGAGTAACAATTCTGTTAAAACCGAAATTTTAAAGTTCCTGTTTTCTCTGGGCAGCTTTTACGCTATACTAGATGAGGATCCGCCTTCACGCGGATACCGTTTACCAGAAAAAACTCATACGCTGAATTTAACGGAGGTTTTCCAATGATTAAACTGATCGCAAGCGACCTGGACGGCACGCTGCTCCAGAACGGAGCGCAGGAACTTACTCCCCGCGCCATACAGCTTATACATGAACTGACACAGAAAGGGATCCGCTTTGTCGCGGCAAGCGGACGCCAGTACGACAACGAACGCCGTGTGTTTGATGCCATTAAAGATGAGATCTCCTACATAGGAGAGAACGGCTCTATCTGTATCCACAACGGCGAGGTAGTTTTCCGGGGTATCATAGAAGATGATCTCGCATTTCGCATCATCCACGAGATCAAAAAAGAGGCAAACTTCGACATTGTCGTCTCCCGTGAGGACACCTGCCTCATTGAGGACAACAACCCGGATTTTGTAAATCACATCGTAAATGTGATGCACAACACAACCGAGATTGTGGACGATATCACAAAGATACATGGTCCTATCCTCAAGATCGCCATCGCAAATATGAAGGACGGACCTCATATCATAGACAAATATCTGAAACACCTTCAGGACATGTTTGGTTCTGAAATCAAGGTCGTAACTTCAGGAAATATCTGGATCGATTTCATCGCTCCGGGCACAAACAAGGGGACTGCTCTCGGACACCTTCTGAAACTGTTCGGGATCCGTCCGGAAGAATGCATTGCTTTCGGTGATCAGTACAATGATGTGGAGATGCTTGAGCTGGTTGGAAGAAGCTATGCCATGTCCAACGCGGCACCGGGCATCTCCTACCACGCGGATTACGTGACGGATTCCGTGGAGGATGTACTGGAAGATCTTCTGGCCGGGCTGGACTGAGTGTCCTCTGACACGCAAAAAGGAGCAGTGCCGGCTTGCCCGGTTCCCGCTCCTTTTTTGTACCGGCGGCGGGCCAGAGTCCGGACTTCCCGAGACCTTGGCGGCCGCTTGCAATCCCGGAATATGCCTTTTGGCACATCTGATGATTCCCCCCCGCCTGTTCTCTATTTTATTTTAATTCCACCACTGCATAGGGTTTCCCATCTCCATCGCACAGTTCCACCACTGTCCGCTCCGTCTCCTGTGCCACTTTCGGATAGATCGTATCTCCCCGCACAGCTGATTTTTTATAGTCCACCCGAAGCTGTCTCACTTTCATTTCCCTGGGAAGCACTTCCAGTGCCATCTGCACGTACTGACAGTTGTTCACATGCTCATTCGTATCAATATGGTATTTCCGCACCGGAAAAGATTCCATTTCCACGCAATGCTCCGGCATCAGGATCTTACGTCCCTCGTAGGGCATATCCAGCGGCTCTTCTGTCCCGTATGGACGGATATGTTCTTCTGACGGACGCGCCGGGCGTCCTTTTTCCAGATCCATGAACACCCAGATAGAGTTTGCACAGGCAATCCGTCTGCCTTCTGCATCTTTCATATAGAAATTTCTGTTCCCGTATAGTCCCTTAAACTCAGTGGCAAATGTTCCTGTCGTTATCTTCTCTCCAAGTCCCGGATAACGTTCTACGATCACCTGCCAGTAGGACAGGATCCATGCTTTTTTCTCCGCTTTGAGTCTCTCCATGCCAAGGCCTGCCTCCTCCGAATGGAAAGTGCTGCAGTCCTGAAAATAATTGATCAGGGCAGGCAGAGTCATCTTCCCGGTATGATCGATCTCGCTGTACCGTACTCTTCCGTCAAATTCATACATTTTCGTTTCCTTCTTTCGCTATTCTTCTGCTTTTGCAACAAAATTGTAGTCTACCGTGATCACACATTCGTATCTGCTGTCAACTTGCTTGAGCCGCTCCGCCAGCCTGGCAGGGAGTTCATTTCTCGTCTCCTCATCATAATCCAGCGGAACGACCATGTCAAAGATCAGATTGATCTGATCTTCACCGCGGACCACGCGGAAGTCATGGATACTGCACGCCGGATCCATTTCCTGCAGGATCTCCTGCGTTTTTTCCCGGATCTTCAGCACTTTTTCGTCCTTCATCTCCACCGGATCCATATGGATCACCAGAAATAATCCCAGCTTCTTTCCGGCTTCTCTCTCAATCCGGTCAATGATCTCATGGGATTTCTCGATATCCACATCATTCGGCACCTCTGCATGGATCGATGCCATACTCCGGCCCGGGCCATAGTTATGTACGATCAGATCGTGGGTTCCCGCAATTCCGTCGTAACTCTCCACGAACCTCTTGATCTTCTCATAAACCTCGGGATCAATGGCCTCTCCGATCAGGGGCTCAAGCGTATCTTTTGCGATCCCGACTCCGGCCCACATGACAACAAGGGCAACTCCCAAACCGACAACGCCGTCGATATTGATCCCTGTCAGCCCGAAAAAGACCAGGGACAGGATTGTTGCGCCGGTGGTGATCACATCACCCATAGAATCTGCGAAAACCGCTTTCATAACTTTTGAGTCTATTTTTTCTCCCAGTTTCCTGTTGAACAGTCCGAGCCAGAGTTTTACTCCGATGGATAAAAGCAGGATCACAACGGATGTCAGACTGAATGTCAGCGCCTCCGGTGTACGGATCTTTCCAACGGAATCTTTCAAAAATGTAAATCCCACCTCGATCACAAGGAAGGAAACCACCAGAGCAGCGATGTACTCCATCCTTCCGTGTCCGAAGGGGTGATCCGCGTCCGCCGGTTTCTCCGCCATCTTCACTCCCACGAAGCCGATGATGGAGGATCCTGCATCGGACAGATTGTTAAACGCGTCCGCGGTAACTGAAACACTGTTCAGGACAAGTCCCACCACAAATTTCACCACGAACAGAAACACATTACAGAAGATGCCCACGAAACTGGCGAGTACACCGTACGCCGTCCTCACAGACACCTTCTCCACATCTTCATAGTCTTTTATAAAATGTCTCACTAAAAATTCTGTCATTTTTTATTTTCCTTTCCAGAAATACCAGCTTATCTTAAAATCAGATGTCGCCGTCACGCCGGAATATTCCTCTTCTGTCAGTACATCTTTTATCTTTTCACGATTTCCATCCTGGTCCACAATATTGACCGCGTCGCCAAAGCAGAGCCCTGGATAGAGTACGCCCCACCAGTTATGTCCTTCCGCGGTGCCGATCTCCACCCGGAGCGCCCGGTAGTTTCCCGCAGGGAAAAAGATTCCCTCGCAGGTTCTGTCAGAAAACCAGCAGGTTGTCACCGCCGCGTTCACCGGATCATCCGAACCGGCTTCCCGCAGCGCATCTGTCCCGGTCTTCTCAATCTCATCCGTATGCTCCCGGACCCAGTCTTCCGTCTCTCTTAAGGACATCCCTTCCGGCATCTCACGGATGAAATATTCCTCTACCGCATCCCTTACCTTCAGTTTCAGCTCCTGGTCCTCTTTGCTGTCGCTGTTGGCGATCACGTGGAACCGCAGGATCTCATCTGCAAGCTCTTCCTGCATCTCCGCCTCGGCCGCAGCACCGGTCCGACAGAATACAATCCCTGTCACCATCACTGCGAGAAGCAATGAGAGAATAAAAATACTCCAGTTTTTATATTTGTCGTTATTGTATACCTGTTCCATATGTATTTCCTCCATATTCCATAAATTTCCTGAATCTTATATGGAGTATGGACAGAAATAGAAGGTTTATTCCGAAAATTCTGAATTTATTACTGCATGGGTGCCGTGTACTTTCTCAAAAGTGCCAGGCACTTTTGAGAAAGTACACGGCACCCATGAAAAAAGATCAACTACTCCTTCTGCCTCAGTGTCCCCACCACAGTATCCACCTGGTTATTAATATGCTGTCCCGTAATACTGGTCGCTTTCTCTTTATCTCCCGCCGCAATCGCATCGATGATCGCCTTGTGCTCGGCAATAAGCTGGGGATAGCACTCTTTCTTCTTCAGGTACTCGATACGGTAGCGGTACATCTGCTCCCTGAGGTTGTTGAGAAGCTGGATCAGCCTCCGATTATCCGTGGCCTGGAAGATCACGTCATGGAAGGCCACATCTGCCTCGGCAATCTTCGTGATATCATCGCTGTCCAGCACATCCCGGAAATGAAGCGCCGCAGAGCGCAGCTGCTCAAGTCCCTCCTCGTCGATCCGGTCACAGGCAAGCTGCACTGCCAGTTCCTCCAGCGCGCACCGCACTTCCAGCACATCCCTCAGATTCTTCTCCGTGATCTCCGCAACCTCAGCGCCTTTCCTCGGGATCATGAGGACAAGCCCCTCCAGCTCCAGCTTGCGGATTGCCTCCCGGATCGGAGTCCTGCTCACCCCCAGCTTGTTTGCCAGCTGGATTTCCATCAGTCTTTCTCCCGGCTTCAGTTCTCCCCGAAGGATTGCCTGTCTCAGCGTATTGAACACAACGTCTCTCAGCGGGAGATATTCATTCATCGTAACTTCAAAATCTGTACTCATATTAATTCCTCCTGACACTGTGTATATTGGTGACATACACCTGTTTCGCAAGTGACCTGTCTCTTATGTTTTTCTGCGCTGACTTTGCCGCTGCCCGGCTCTCAAACAGACCGAACACAGTCGGCCCGCTTCCGCTCATCATGGCGCCCAGCGCTCCGGCGGCATTCATCTCCTTTTTGATCTCATCGATGACCGGATGCATGGGGATCGTGACGTCCTCCAGCACATTTCCCATGGAAGACGCGATCTTCCTGAGATCCCCTGCCTTCAGCCCGTCAATGATCCCGTCAATATCTGGATGCTCTGTGATTTCCTTGGAATCCAGCGCCTCATATACCGCTTTCGTGGAGACACTGACAGGCGGCTTTGCTATGAGCACCGCGCATTTCGGCATGGGCGGGAGAACACTCAGTTCCTCCCCGATGCCTTCCGCAAGCACGGTCCCTCTCATGATGCAGTAGGGCACGTCCGCGCCAAGCTTTACGCCCCGCTCTTTCAGCTGTTCCATGGAAAGATGGAGTCCGAACATGCGGTTCATCCCGAACAGCACTGCCGCCGCATTGGAACTGCCTCCCGCAAGTCCGGCCGCCACAGGAATATGCTTGTCCAGCCGGATCCGTATTCCTTCATCAATGCCAAACTCATCGATCAGCAGTTTCGCCGCTTTATATGCAATATTGTTTTCCCCCGTCGGAAGAAAACCAAGGTTTGTCTCAACCCGGATCCCCGGTTCCTTCTGTTTTGTCAGCTTTACTGTATCATACAGATAGATGGACTGCATGATCATACGCACGTCGTGATATCCGTTTTCCCTTCTTCCAAGTACATCCAGTCCCAGATTGATCTTGGCAAGCGCTTTTAATTCGACCTGATTCATCCTTTGTCCTCCAATCCGTACAGATACATACAGAGCCCCTTTTCCGGGCTCTGTATGCCTTTACATACTGTATCTTGTATACATTATTACAGTATACTCATATTTTCCTTAAAAATCAACAGCTTATCCCCTGATTTTGTCGATTCATCCTGCAGGCCGTTCACCTCCATTATTCCCTCAACTGTCGTCATATATTTTTTGGCCAGACTCCAGAGATCCTCTCCCTGCTGAACAATGTGTCCTACAATCCCCGGACGCTGATCCATTTCTTCCATATTAATAGGCTGCATTTCCGCCTCTGTGATCACTTCCACAGGAACCGTCTTTCTCACGAATGTATCAAACGCCAGCACAGCCTTGATCTCTACGGCTTCACTTCCCGCCAGCGTGACAAGAAGCTGCTCCACATGATATGCCATGTTACTGCATACATTGTCTGTCATTCCTCCACATTCAATGAGATAAGAAAAGGGGATCATTCCCTGCCAGCTCCCGTACGGTTCCATATCATCTGCCCGCATATACAGAAACGAGACATGAAGGATTCCCTCAACCTGAATCCCCTCCGAAGTATTCTGCACGTGCTCCGTCTGGATGCTTCCCCGGCTGTGAAGGATCTGCAGCACATCGTCCTTAAGTTCCGGAAGTTCCAGCCGTTCCGTCACACGGCATTTTGACTGGTTCTGCATGAGCAGCTCCTCATAGACCGCTTCCCGGGTCTGGAATACACACCGCTTCTCCAGAGAATACATATCCTCCAGGATCTCCATCTCTTCCTCCTCGTAAATGTTCATCCGAAGGCCCAGCGTCCCCTCGATTCCAAGGATCCGCATCTCTCCATCCTCATCCATCCGGATATCAACCAGTGTATCTTCCAGCGCAGGCTGGACATAGTAATACATATCTTCTGTTACCCCATCGCAGGAAATACGCCCTTCATAAGGCACTGTCTGTGTGATCCAGTCCGGCTTCTCCTCCCCGGAAAGATACATGCAGAATACAAGAAGTTCTCCCCGCAGGAGCAGTTCATCCTGTCCGGCGCGGATATCCAGTTTTCTTATCTCCACTTCCGAAAGCAGGATCTGACCGATACTCTCCTTTGTCCCCGGCAGCGTGATCTCCTCCTTGATCCGGTAGGTATCCTTCCGGGTAACCGCAACCTTGAGAAGATTGATCTTCTTCATTTTTTTATAGACCGGAATGTCGCTCTCCACATCCACCGTGGTCTCCTCATCCTCCAGACGCTCCCGCCCGATCTCAAGTTCCACCATCACTCTCAGGCTGAGCTTTCTGGAATTCACTACAGAGGAGCTGAATTCCGTTCGGACATTCTGGATGAAAAAACTGTCCTCCTCCCCGTTTTCCGTATACACCATTTCCTCAAACGGCAGTTTCCCCTCCAGCACGGCGGGCTTTGGATCAACAGAGGACGTCACGTACAGGATCCGGAAAAAGACCTTCCCTGCGATCCGCACATAATTTTCCACAAGACGGATGTCCTCCGTCTTCACCTCCGCTGTTCCCTGAATGATCCGCTGCACATCCTCTTTCGCATCCGGGACATTGTAATCCTCGTCCAGATAAAACTGGTCGAACGTCCGCTTTCCTTCCCTGACGTAATGAATCGGTTTCCTGACTAACTCCATCGCTGTCCTCCTCAATCAAAAATGACATTTTTCCCGACATCCTCGAGCTGAACTACCACATAAGGAAATGTGGTGATTTCTTTTGTCTCCTCCCCCTTTTCCGGTCCCAGTAGATTTGTATGTATATAGACCGCGTCTTCTGTCTCATACAGTCCGTTCACTTCCACACTGTATCCCGTTGTAAGCTGGGCTCCGTATCCCTCCGCAATATAGAGTGATCCCTGGTCGGCATATGTCAGCTTGAACGGCTTCGCCTTATTTTCCTCGATCAACAGCTTAAGCTCTTCGGGCGCTGCGTCTTTATCAAGCACGGTAAACTCCAGATCTCTTATCTTCTGCGTCTTCTGTGTTCTCGTGACACATCCGGTCAGCAGACAAGCAAAGGCACAGAGAACGCAGAAAACCGTACATATTCTTCCGAATTGTTTCACCTGCAATTTCCCCGCAGCATTTTCCCTATAAACATATGTAGATCCTGCGCAGATTATTCCCTTCCATGGAAAAACGCACTCCTGCTCTGCTCACTGTTCTCTGCTTTCTCTCTGTCACTGCTCACAGTAACTGGACATTGATATAGTTATTAAAACTTGTGTCTATTATCTTGTTTTTTCTATAATGCTGATATATAATAGAAGAAGCGCTTTGGCGCCTGTAAAATCAACCAAAAGAGGATACCCCGATGTTTCGTTTTATATGTATTGTAATTTTTCTTATGTTCTATCTGACTCTTACTATTCCGGTGCTGATCGTCGAATGGATCATCGGAAAATTTAATCCCTATGCACGGGATATCAGTTCCCTGCGCATCGTCCAGTGGGCGTTCCGGTTCATACTGGGGATCACCGGCGTAGAGACCACTGTGATCGGAGAGGAAAATGTCCCTGACGAGCCAGTCCTCTACATCGCAAATCACAGAAGTTACTTTGATATCCTGCTTACTTACAGCAGATGCAAACGTCTGACCGGATATATCGCCAAAAAGGAAATGGACCGCTATCTCACACTGACAAGCTGGATGAAACGTCTCCACTGTCTGTTTCTTGACCGGAAGAATCCGAAGGAGGGACTGAAAACCATCCTCCAGGCGATCGACGATATCAAAAACGGGATCTCGATCTGTGTTTTCCCTGAAGGCACAAGAAACAGAGGCGAAGAGCTGACCATGCTCCCGTTCCGCGACGGAGCCTTCAAGATCGCCACAAAGACCGGATGTGCCATCGTACCGATCTCGCTGAACAATACGGCGGAGATCTTCGAAAATCATTTTCCGAAAATAAAAAAGACCCATGTAGTCATCGAATACGGCAAACCGATCTATCCGGATCAGCTTGACAAAGACACAAAGCGCCATATCGGCGATCATGTGGAAAACATCATAAGAGAAACGATCAAAAAAAATGCGGAACTGGTATAAACCGGTTCCGCATTTTCTATATCGGCATCTGTTTTACATGATCTCGCCGAGAAAGCTCTCCCCGTCTCCGGTATACCGGATCCCGAACAGTTCTGCGATCGTGGCAGAGATATCCGCATAGCTTTCTCTGGTTCCCAGATTCACTCCGCTTTTTACCTTCTTTCCACAGCAGAGAATGGGAACATATTCTCTTGTGTGATCTGTTCCCGGGAAGCCCGGGTCACATCCGTGGTCCGCCGTGATCATGAGGAGGTCATCCTCCCGCAGCTTCGGCAGGAACTCATCCAGTCTTTTATCAAACGCATTCAACGCATCCGTATAACCTTTGATATCGTTTCTGTGTCCGTAGAGCATATCAAAATCCACCAGGTTCACAAAACACAGGCCGTCAAAATCCTCGTCCAGAAGAGAGATCGTGACGTCCATATTTTTCTCATTTCCTTCATTCGGAAATGTCTTTGTCAATCCTCTTCCTGCGAAGATATCATAAATCTTTCCTACTCCGATAACATCTTTCCCCGCTGCTTTCAACATATCAAGGATCGTATCCTTCGGAGGTTCCAGCGAGAAGTCGTGCCGGTTTACTGTCCTTGTAAAATTCGGTGCCTCCCCCACATAGGGTCTGGCGATCACACGCCCTACCGCATTTTCCCCGGTGAGCATTTTCCTTGCAATACGGCATCCCTCATACAATTCCTCAAGCGGGATCACTTCCTCGTGAGCCGCGATCTGGAATACACTGTCCGCGGAAGTGTAGACGATCCACTTTCCGGTCCGCATCTGCTCCTCTCCATACTTACGGATCATCTCCGTTCCGGAGCCGACTTCATTGCAGATCACGCCCCGTCCGGTCTTCTCCGCGAACTCGTCAAGCAGTTCCTGTGGGAATCCATTGGGATATGTGGGCATCGGTTTCGGCGAGATGACGCCTCCGATCTCCCAGTGTCCCATAGTCGTATCCTTTCCGGCAGACTGTTCCCTCAGTTTGCCGCAGCACCCGGTTTCCGGTGCACCCTCCTTTTCAAAAGAAGTCCCCTCGATCTGATACAGTCCCATTTTCTCCATATTCGGAACCGAAAGTCTTCCGCTCCGGATGCATGTTCCGAATGTATCGCTGCCCACGTCGCCGAACCGGTCCGCATCCGGCTCATAGCCCACGCCGGCGCTGTCAAGTACAATAAGAAATACACGTTTTGCCATTTTGATCTTCCTTTCTGTCTGCTGCCATGCTGTATGTCCTATAAACAGGCGACATACCAATACTCTGCTTTGATGCACAGCTTAACTGATGCACGGATCTCTCCGCGCTGAAGCACTCTTGTATCATATTATGCCATAACTTTCTTGTAAATACAAACAGCAGTACTGTCCGTTTTTCCTGACACATATCCTTTTACTTTTCTCTGACATATGCTATAATTCAAAAGAAAATCGCAAATCACAGCCGTTTACCGGCTGAAAACGACACTCGAATATTTCAGCCCGCACGGATGCCGCCATACCAGTACAGTTATTTGACGAACGCTGTACACGGCGCCTGTGCAGGAGCGGACAAATGAAAAGAGGGAAAAAATATGAGTGCACAGAATCTCACCCTGCTGACAGATCTGTATGAGCTGACCATGATGCAGGGCTACTTTGAAACCCAGGAAAACGAGACCGTTATCTTTGACATGTTCTTCCGTGAGAACCCGAACAAAGGCGGCTACTCCATCATGGCAGGACTGGATCAGGTCATTGATTATATCAAAAATCTGAACTTTTCCTATGAAGATGTGGATTATCTGAGAGGACTCGGGATCTTCAGCGAAGACTTTCTTCATTATTTAAGCGGGTTCCATTTCAGCGGCGATATCTACGCGATCCCGGAGGGGACCGTGATCTTTCCGCGGGAACCTCTGATCAAAGTTGTAGCTCCGATCATGGAGGCACAGCTTGTAGAGACTGCAATCCTCACTATCATTAATCATCAGTGTCTGATCGCGACAAAAGCCTCCCGTGTCGTCCATGCCGCAAAAGGAGACGGAGTCATGGAATTCGGTCTTCGCCGGGCACAGGGTCCTGACGCCGGACTGTACGGAGCAAGAGCGGCAGTCATCGGAGGCTGCATCGGTACCTCAAACGTACTGGCAGGCGAGATGTTTGACGTTCCGGTTCTCGGAACTCATGCGCACAGCTGGATCATGAGTTTTAAAGATGAATACACAGCTTTCAAGGAATATGCCCGACTCTATCCGAACGCGTGCACCCTTCTTGTAGATACTTATGACACTCTGAAGTCCGGCGTTCCCAACGCGATCCGTGTGTTTAAGGAGATGAGAGACGCAGGGATCCACCCGAAGAGCTACGGTATCCGCCTGGATTCCGGAGACCTTGCGTACCTTTCCAAAAAAGCACGTAAGATGCTGGATGACGCAGGATTTACCGATGCGGTCATTGCCGCGTCGAACGACCTGGATGAATTTCTTATCAACGACCTGAAGATCCAGGGCGCAGCTATCACCTCCTGGGGTGTGGGAACCAACCTGATCACTTCCAAGGACTGCCCGTCCTTCGGGGGCGTTTACAAACTTGCCGCGATCCAGAACGAAGAGGGCGAGTTCATTCCAAAGATCAAGATTTCCGAGAATGTAGAGAAGATCACGAATCCGGGTAACAAAACTATCTACCGGATCTATGACAAAGAGACCGGCAAGATGCGCGCGGACCTGATCTGCTTTGTCGATGAGAAGTATGATACCTCACAGGATCTGCTCCTCTTTGACCCCAACGCGACGTGGAAGAAAACCCGTCTCGAAGGCGGCACCTACACCATGAAAGAAATTCTGAAACCGGTCTTTATCCGCGGGGAGTGCAAATATCAGTCTCCTTCCGTAAAGGAGATCGCGGAATTCTGCAGACAGGAAAAAGATACTCTGTGGGATGAGACAAAGCGTCTCTTCAACCCGCATAAAGTTTATGTGGATCTCTCTCAGAAGCTCTACGACACAAAGACAGCGCTTCTCAACAATGTAAATATTTAAAAATAAAGGGGTATAAATATCATGAAGATCATAGTTTTAGCAGGAGGACTCAGCACGGAACGGGACGTTTCCCTTTCCTCCGCAGCCGGAATCTGCCGGACACTTCTCGAGAAAGGACACGACGCTTATCTGCTTGATGTGTTCATGGGACTTGAAAATCCGCCTGAAAATCTGGAGGATGTCTTCACCCTCCCGGGACATGGACTGGAGATTGCGAAGAACATCGGCACGGAGGAGCCGGATCTCGAGGCAGTCAAAGCATCCCGGCCGGATCAGTCCGACTGTTTCCTCGGGCCGAACGTTATCGAGCTGTGCCGTATGGCTGATATCACTTTCCTGGGGCTTCACGGAGGCGAAGGTGAAAACGGGAAACTTCAGGCTACTTTTGACCTGCTGGGTATCCGCTACACCGGTCCCGATTCTCTGGGCTGCGCCGTGGCCATGGACAAAGGCTTTACAAAACAGGTATTCCTGCAGTCCGGGGTCTCTACTCCCGATGGAGTATGCCTGCACAAGAACGCGGCGGACCATTCGCTGAGCGCTCTCGGTCTTTCTCTTCCGGTAGTTGTAAAACCCTGCTCCGGCGGCTCCAGCATCGGCGTGTATATCGTCAATACAGAAGAAGAATACGAAAGTGCACTGGAAAGTTCTTTCCGCTACGAAGATGAGGTTGTCATCGAAACTTATATTAAAGGCCGGGAGTTTGCCTGCGGCATCATTGACGGCGAGGCGCTCCCCCCCATCGAGATCATTCCTAAAACAGGATTCTTCGACTATGCGAACAAATATCAGGACGGTGCTACTGATGAAGTGTGCCCGGCAGATATCAGCGAAGAGATTTCTGACCGTATGAAAGAACTCACCGTCAAAGCATATCACGCCCTGAAGCTCAATGTATACAGCCGTGCAGACTTCCTTCTCGATGAAAAAGGCAATCTCTACTGCCTCGAGATGAACACGCTTCCCGGCATGACAGCGGCAAGCCTCCTCCCGAAAGAGGCAAAAGTTATCGGGATCGAGTACGGAGACCTGTGCGAACTGATCATCCGGAAATCACTGGAAGCAAGATACCAGTGAGCTCTCTGGGCAGAGCCGAAGGCTTAAAGAAATCTTTCAATTAATACAAGAAAGGATTTTATGACTTATGAAAAATATGTCATTACAGAAAATAGCAGAAGCATGTAACGGGATTTACCACGGCGACGCTGAAAAGGCAGCCTGTGAAGTCTCCAGCGTTGTGATCGACAGCCGGAAGGTTCAGAAAGACAGCCTGTTCATCGCCATTAAAGGAGCCCGTGTAGACGGCCATTCCTTCATCCCACAGGTGATGGAAAACGGCGCTCTCTGTTCTGTATCTGAACAGGATCTCGGCGATGTTCCCTATCCTTACATAAAGGTGGCATCCTGTGAGCAGGCATTAAAAGATATCGCGGAACATTACCGCAGATCTCTTGACATCAAAGTCGTGGGGATCTCCGGCAGCGTAGGCAAGACCAGCACCAAAGAAATGATTGCTTCGGTACTGAGCGAGAAATACAATGTTCTTAAGACTGAGGGTAATTTCAATAACGAGATCGGTCTCCCTCTCACTGTCTTTAATCTCCGGGAAGAGCATGAGATTGCTGTCCTTGAGATGGGGATAAGCAATTTCGGAGAGATGACACGTCTCGCCAGAGTCGCACGCCCGGACATCTGCGTTATTACCAACATCGGCGTGGCACACATCGAGAATCTGGGCTCCCGGGACGGTATTCTCAGGGCAAAGACCGAGATGTTCGACTATATGAATCCGGAAGGAACGATCATCCTCAACGGAGATGACGACAAGCTGCGCGGATATGTCCCCAAAAACGGGATCGCTCCGGTCTATTTCGGGCTGGATCCGTCCTGTCCTTATCACGCCGGCTCGATCCGGAATATGGGACTTCGCGGGACCACTGCCGAATTCATCACACCGTCAGAACAATTTGAGGCGCATATCTCCATCCCCGGAGATCACATGATATACAATGCTCTTGCCGGCATAGCCGTGGGAACTGCTCTCGGCATGACTTCCGACGAAATCCGCCGCGGGATTGAAAAACTCGTTCCGTTGGCAGGGCGCAACAATCTGATTGAAACAGAACATTATACCATCATCGATGACTGCTATAATGCCAATCCGGCCTCCATGCAGGCATCTATCGCCGTTCTCTCAGAGGCAGACACCCGGGCCGTCGCCATTCTCGGTGATATGTTCGAGCTCGGTGAAAGCGGTCCTCAGATGCATTATGAAACCGGAAAATACGCAGCAGACTGCGGTATTGATGTTCTCGTCTGTATCGGCGAGCTCTCCAAAGAGACTGCACGGGGAGCCAGAGAAAATTCTGTTCCCTCACAGATAGAGATCCATGAATATCTTACAAAAGACGATTTCTTCCGGGATTCTTCAAAGATATTAAAGGAAAAGGATACAATCCTTGTGAAGGCCTCTCACGGCATGAATTTTGCCCAGATCGTCGATAAACTGCAGGATCCCGAAATGTGCAGATCCTGAACAGGCTTTCAGGATATCAATCCGGATCACAGATCCACGACTCACAGGAGGATTTATCAATATGAAATACCAGATTCTCGTACTCGATCTGGATGGCACTCTTACGAATTCCAAAAAAGAGATCACTGAGCCGACACGAAAAGCGCTGATAGAGATTCAGCAAGCCGGCCGAATCGTCGTTCTTGCCAGCGGGCGTCCCATCAACGGGGTCGCTCCGCTGGCAAAACATCTTCATATGGATGAATACGGCGGATATATGCTTTCCTTTAACGGAGCCCGGATCACCTGCTGTTCCACCGGAGAGGTCGTCTATGACCGCGCCCTCCCTGACGCGGTGATCCGTCCGGTATTTGACGCAGTGAAGACTTACCCCGGCACAGACATCATCACGTACACAGATACCGAGATCCTTTCCGGCATCTGCCCGAATCAGTACACGGCAAAAGAGTCCGCCATCAACCGCATGGAAGTACGCCTCGTCGATGACTTTCCATCCGCGCTCACTTTTCCAGTCAATAAAATGCTGATCCCCGGTGATCCGGATACTCTGGATATTCTGATGGATCAGCTGAAAACACAGTATCATGGTCTGCTTAACATTTACAAATCGGAGCCCTATTTTCTTGAGATCATGCCTCAGAATATCGACAAGGCATACTCTCTCCGGAAACTGCTGGACAGCCTCCGGCTGAACGCAGACCAGATGATCTGCTGCGGAGACGGTTATAACGATGTCTCAATGATCGAATACGCCGGGCTCGGAGTCGCCATGGCGAACGCCCAGGATGTTGTGAAAGAGGCAGCCGACTTTATCACATACTCAAACGATGAAGACGGTGTGCTCCATGTGATCGATCTGTTTCTGAGATGATCTTCCGTCCCTGTTCTCCCGGCGCCGATTTGTTTTCAGACAGAGAGGCGCCTCTTTCCTCTGTGATCACACCTGCCGGGAACCGCCTTCTGATACCGTTCTTCTCCCTGGGCGGAAGGTCGGATTACAGCATCTCTACTTCACCGAAGGCCTTCAGGAACTGTTTTCTCCCGTATCCAGGGAACTCCACTTCCACCGTCATCTCATCCTCTGAAACCAGGATCCCCTCACCGTACTTTCTGTGACGCACCCGCTGTTCCGACGGTTCTGCCCGGAATCCTGCGCCCTTTTCCTTTTCCGGAACCTCAGAGCCGGTTTCTTTCTTTTCCCGAGTTTTCTTTTCCTGATCTTTCTTCTCCGGTTTCATTTCAGCCGCTGTACATTTCTTCCTGATCTGCTCCTGTACTTCCCTGCGCATCTGCTGCAGATTATTCCGTTTTTCTTCCACTGTCCGCACATCCTCCCTCTCCAGAAGATGCTGGGGTATCATCTGAAGATAACGGCTGGGTTCCCCGAGCACGCCCGGCTCCCCGGGACTGGTATACCAGGACAGTTCCAGCTCATTCCTGGCACGGGTGATCCCCACGAAAAACAGTCTCCGCTCCTCTTCCTCCTGTTCAAAGCTCCTGCACCGCAGCGGGATCAGTCCCTGGTTCAGCCCGGTCAGAAACACCGTATCAAATTCCAGTCCCTTGGAAGCGTGAAGGGTCATCAGTTTCACCGTATCCGCCCCCGCCTTCTCCGTGCTCTGTTCCTCGTCTGCGGTTTTCTCCCCTGCATCCATCTTCATCCCATAGAGTGCAGAGCTGTTGATAAATTCCCGAACACAGTCCACGAAATCACGCTCTCCCGTCCCGACGGAGCAGACTCTGCACATCTTTTCCAGGAATCCCATCACTTTCTTCTCGTCAGATTCGTATTCTGCTGACGTGGGATGGAGCATTTCCTTCAGCCCAAAGTAAGCAAACAGTTCCTCTGCAAAAGGGCTCTCCCCTTTTCCGGTTCCTCTTCCGGAAAAATAATCCTGAAATTCCTGCATCTTCCGTAGAAACTGATCTGATCCCCCCGCCTTTCCTTCCCCTGAGGGAACAGCCGCGATCCGGGCGGGCATTTCCTGCTTCTCTCCAATACTTCGTTTTACAATGTCCCGCGCCTGTTTCTTTGTACACTTCTCCCCATACCTCGCATCTGTCAACACCTGCATCGCTGTCTGCGCATCTGCAGGATTTACAGAGAAACGGAATACTTTCACCACCCAGTCCAATACCGGAATATCTTTCAGGGTTTTCTTCACTGACAGCTCGCAGGGAATTCCTTGTCTTCCAAATACTTTCAAAAGGATCTCCGACTGCTTCTGAAGGCGGTAAAATACAGCGATCGCACCGTAATGTTTTCCCGCTTCATGGAGTCTCCGTATCCGATCCGCCAGATACTCCGCCTCCTGAAACGGATCGTAATGATTCTTTACCACGATCTTTCCGGTCTCTTCCCTGCTTCCGCGGATCTGATCTCCAAACTGCAGGAACCGGTTCGCAGCTTCAAGAATTGATGCATTGGACCGGTAGTTTACGGGGAGGGTCAGTTCCTTTGCCCCAAAGCGATGTTTCAGGAGAAAAAACATATTCTCCCCGGTCCCCCGCCAACTGTAGATCACCTGGTTCGGGTCGCCAACTGCAAACAGTTTCGCAGACTGCTGCGGGCCGCACAGCGCTTCAAGGAACTCAAACTGGAGTCTGTCGCTGTCCTGCACTTCGTCTACGATCACCCACTCCGGATGCCATTCTCCTTCCGAAAGCAGGCTCATACTCACCCGGAGCAGATCCGCAAAGGACATTTTGTTCTGTTTCTTCTTCTCCTCCAGAAGGAGGGGATAGAGCCGGAACAGATCATCTTTATAACGGCTCTCTTCCTTTCCCGTAAGATAAGCCTGATACTCCTGCTCCAGCCTTTTCTTCAGCCGGTTTCTGTATTTCACCTTCAGTCCCTGTTCCGCAATGATATTCAGCGCCAGATCCGTCTCCTCATCCGGATCCATGACCGTGAATTCTTTTGTCCAGCCCGCCTTCTCCACGGAGAGACGGTTTTTAAGAAGCCGCAGTGCCACGCTGTGGAACGTCCCAAATCCCTGCACCTGTTCTGAGGTGATCTGCGGTTCTCTCCGCATGAGACGTTCCGCGATCTCATCTGCGGCCTTATTCGTGAACGTAAGCACGACCATCTGCTCCAGCGGCACCTGCTTCTCCTGATGAAGGTACAGGATCTTCTCGATCAGCACAGTGGTCTTTCCGCTTCCAACATTGGCGTTCACCACACAGGCGGGACTCTCGTCAAGCACCGCCGCTCTCTGATATTCATTTAAGTGGATCTGTTTTGTTTTTGTTTCTTCCGTCATCTTTTCCTCTGATCCTCCAATGATCTTCTGATGATCCTCCGATCGATCTTCCTCTCTTTTCTGCTCCGGAAAAGCATTTTCTCCTCCGGGAAAGCTGCAGGCACCATGTTGCCGCCTAGGACAGCAGATCATCATATCTCCGCCGGAGTTTTCCACGGATCTTCTCTGTTTTCTCTCGGTTTTCCACAACCCGTACCTCTATCTGCATATCCGCCGGGCATACCGCATGATACCGGAGTGTATTCTCCAATGCACGGAGATTATCCGGGTCCTTCAGCCATTCCTCGTAAAATGTATTTCCCACGGTCAGGATCAGCCGGTGTCCTTTCACCTCGACCTGCTCTGCGGTCCGCAGAAAAGCGCCTCCGCTCTCCCCATTCTGTATCACACTGTGGCAAAACTCTTCCCACTCCTCAGGCAGTCTATAGAAAGAAAAACCTTTCCGAATAAACGGACGAGCTTCCTCAATTTCTTTTCTTTCAAACTCCGGCGGCTCACTCTCTTCCAGAAGGTTTTTCAATCCCCAGAGCACCATGTTCCGGTCCAGGTTATAATCCCCCACGCACGCCGGACATCCGCTCTCACAGGAGCAGCCCTCTACCATGCGTATGGCATTCTCAATGATCTGAGGAACAACCTCAAAAATCTTTTCAGAATACCCCAGACCGCCCTCATATTTATCATAGATATAAAGCGAAACCACCTGATCCTTCCGCTCATCGGGAATGACTGCATTGTTGGAGATCACCGCGTCGATGTCATCCCGCTCCGTCATCGTAGTCATCATCGCCGCATTTTTCAGCGCATAACACAGTCCCTCAAAATGGTTATTGAGCACCAGTTCTCCATTTCGGTTTGGCACAAGGAGGCTGCGATAGACCTCCACCACATTTTCAGGGATCTCGATCCATGTACTCTCCGTATCATAATCCTTCTGCAGCGGCTGTGTCAGCTCCACATATCCCAGGTTCTGATGGTTGTGGAACTGGAGTTTCTTATACATGGAGATCACTTCGTTCACGTTGATATCCCCAAAGTGGATCGTCGTCCTTCCAGCCTGCTCCTGATGGAAGGTCTGCAGGATCCTTGTCTCCTCGGTTCCTGCCGGAACCGTATAGTAATTCCCTTCAAAGGGCACCGCCTCGGCGGTCCGGCTGACCAGATCCAGCTTCAGTACCTCATAGAGCACCCCCTCATGCATATATACCGCGCCCGGATGCAGTTCATGATATGCCTGGGATTCATCCATCTCGGTGACCTCCCGGCCCATACCTTTCGCCTGCCTTCTTCCGTCCACAAACTCCACTTCGTCTTTTACGATCAGCTTAAACCGGGTCCTGTCCATATTCCTCAGGCTGTAATCTCCCGCCGGGAACGCCGGTCCTGCCCATGCGAAGCGCCCGGAAAGGCTTTTTACCTCCTCCGCGTTCATAAGCACGGGAATCACCTCGCCCAGATCCGGGAACAGCGCGGCATCATCCAGAGACAGGGGCATCTCCGCTGCCGCTGCCCGGATATGCGCCAGCTCGATCAGCAGGTTATCCGGATCCACGATGGCGTTCTCACTGGAATTTGAGAACAGCCACTCCGGATCAATGGCGATATACTGATCAAAGGGCTGGTTCTCAAGGATCAGATAGTTGACGCACCTTTCTCCGTCCCGTTCTTTACTCCCCGCGCTCCTTCCGGCACGTCCAGTCTGCTGCCAGAAGGACGCCCTCGTGCCGGGATATCCCACGATCACCGTGGAATCCAGACTGCCGATGTCAATGCCGAGTTCCAGCGCATTGGTGGACACCAGCCCCGCCAGCTCCCCTTCCGTCATCCTGCGCTCGATCTCCCGCCGTTCCAGGGGCGTATAGCCGCCTCGGTACCCGGCGATCTTTCCGCTGTCTCCATGCCCCAGAAATCCGGCAGCATCCAGCTTGTCCCTGGACTCCTTGAGGATCACTTCCACATTCCTGCGGCTCCTGCCAAATGCGATGAAATGCCTGCCCTCTTCCACCAGTTCCGGGATCAGATCTGCGGCAACTGAGGAGGCTGAACGTCTGCCATAGATCTTGTCATTATTTCCCCGGATCTCCGGCGGCTGCAGAATCCGGTATTCTTTCTCCGGCGCCGGAGATCCGTCTCTGTCGATCAGGGTGAATTTTCCCCCGCAGATCCGCTCCGCGAGTTCCACCGGATTTGCGATCGTGGCAGAACTGCAGATGAACCGCGGCTTTGACCTGTAATAGCCGCAGACTCTTTTCATCCTCCGGAAAATATTCGCCAGATGTGCGCCGAACGCCCCTCTGTATGTATGCAGTTCATCGATGACAACATATTTCAGATTGGTAAAAATAAAATCAAACCCGTGTTTGCTGTGGTTCGGCAGGAAAGCCGCATTCAGCATTTCCGGGTTGGTCAGAATGATATTCGCGCTCCTGCGGATCCGGCTGCGCTCCGCCTGCATGGTATCTCCGTCGTAAACTCCTGCGGCGATGCGCCCCTCGCCGAAATACTCAAGTATAGGCTGAAGCGCCCGGTACTGGTCTGCCGCCAGAGCTTTCGTCGGATAGACAAAGATCGCCCGGGTGAGCGGATCCTCAAGGATTGCCTGCAGTACCGGAAGCAGGAAACCCAGAGTCTTTCCGCTGGCGGTAGACGTGGTGATCACCACGTTCTCTCCCTGATGCGCCTTCTCAAACATCTCCGCCTGATGGGTATAGAGACGGGGTATGCCGTGGGAGGTCAGATAAGAGCGGATATCCGGGTGAAGCGAAGAGGGAAACTCTGCAAAAGAAGCCGCATGCGCCGGTATGGTTTTCGTGTATATGGTCAGTTTCTCAATATCATTTTCATTATAATCCCGCATTGTAAACCTCTTTGTTTATCAGTAAATTTTTTCGATATCTCCCTTGATTCCATACTGCTCCCGAAAGGACTCCAGATCCTCCTGATTTCGGATCAGCATGACTTCCTCAAACTTTCCATCATCAAGCCGCTGAAATCCTGCGACCTGCTCTCCGGTGCAGATACTGCAGCGAAGAACAGGCCGCCTTACAGAAGGATCGTAAGTTTTATGTTCTGATGATTTCTTTTTTCCTGAAAAAATTGAAAACATTGTTGAAAGACCTCCTTTTAAATGTTTTCTCAGAATCCAGCTTTCCGGAGTTCATCCATCATGGCTGGCCGTCTTTTATATATCTCCTTCCAGACCGCTGCCGTCTTCTCGGCGATGTTCCTTCCATCCGGATATCTCCGGATTTTTTTCAGATATCCCATCAGATCCCGGTATGCTTTCCGCTGTGCCGCTCCTTCTGCTGCCCGCTGCACATATCTGACATACATGTCGCGCACTTCTTCCGGAAATTGTTTCTTTAAAACCTTTTCATATCGGTCCAGAGCATTGATGCTTCCGGACGTCCGGATTTCCTGCATCAAACGGTCATACATCTCTTCATGGTCAAGCAGTTCGCACCTTATCGTGCGAAGTTTCTCTGAAACCAGCATCTTTCCTCTCAGTTCCTGCCATTCCTCCGTACTGCACACTGCTTTCAGCTTCAGAGGATTATCAAGCCCGTACTCCCCGCACTCAAAAATATGCCAGATCAGTTCACTTTTATATTTCTCCTTCTGTCCGGTCATATCGTAAATCTCGATGAGTTTGGCACTGTATTTTGATACGAGTCTCGGAGAACCTTTATCCAGTTCCTTACTCTCCTTTAATACGGCTTCCGCCCTGTCATACTCTTTTGAGAGCAGATAATCTTTTACCTCCGCCTCACGGATTTCGTGGAACTGTCGATATCTGTTTCTATATCGCCGTATTTCTTCCTTCGGACACTCCAGGCGTTCCATCAGACTGACTCTCTGGAGAACGCAAGAGGGATACAGGTATTGATAGTTCCAACTGTCTTTCGCTTCGCTCTGTTCCAGTTTCTCTATCTTTTCATCCACTTCCCGGATCTGTTCCCTCAGCAGTCCTTCATCATGAAATTCCGTGATAAGAAAATCTTCAAGATAATCTTCCATATACTCTGACACATAGTTCCTCCGATGTTCTCTGAACCACCGGATCATCTGCTTTTCCTGCTCTTCGTCCGCTGCCATAAGAGTCTTCTTCCAGAGATCATAGCACACATCTCCTATATAAGTATAACCACCGTCCGAATCGTCCATCTCCCGGTTCCCGATCTCATGGAAAACATAATTAGTAAGTTCAAACGCCTCCTTCGGACAGTTTCTTTTCAGCAACTGAGGAACGTTCTCATACAGCACAGCCCCAAGAGCCCCGACATATTCATATGCATTTCTATAATCTATAAATCCGCTTCTGTCAGAATACTTCCAGCCGATCTCATCAATCTGATGCTTCAGGCGGGACAGTGTTGCCGGACCGAGCGGGGCATATTGGGTCATGAGCCGATTATAAAGATCCTCGTCCTGACATATAAGTGAGGCCATCAGTTTCTTAAGCTCTTCTTCCGGTATCCGTTCTATGAGATCCTGAACCGCCTGTAGCCGCTCGTTTTTCCACTCTGCAAGTTCTTCAAAAGGATCTCCGGGACCGCCTTCGATCTCGTAAAGCACCGCCGCCATATGCTTGCAGTAGTTTCCTGAATCCGCATAAGGACAACTGCAGTACATATCCGTGATCTCATCGTCCTGTATCTCAATGGACACCTCATAATCCTCGGTCCCCTCCACCTCTGCGTGGTACCCTGTGTCTGTCCTGTCCAGGGAGACGACAGCTCCTTCTTCATAATAGTTCCGTCCCCGCTCCAGAATGTGGGGACGGAACAGTTCTTTCCAGTTCTGCATGCTATTTACCTTTTTATAAATTTCTTCTAATCCACGTTTAAGTTATCTACTCCAAAAGTTCTCTAATAAATCCATCCAATTCCTCTTCCGTCTCCACGCAGACCACTCTCCCCGGTCCCGTTTTCACCGCATCTTCCGGCTTTTGTCTCCGTCTCCGGTTCATCCACACCGCGTTCCATCCGGCGTTCAGCGCTCCCAACACGTCCAGTGCATACGCATCTCCGACGAACCAGATTTCAGTATCCTCCAGTCCCATCGCCAACTTCGCGCAGTCGAAGATCTTCCTCTCCGGTTTCTCCGCTCCCACATCCGCGGATACAAAAATATTCCCGTGCGGGATCCACTTCTCCGCCTGAAGGCTTTTCACCTTATTCCACTGATGAGCGGACGGCCCGTTGGTAATGATTCCCAGTTCCGCCCTTTCTGAACAGAAACTCAGTATCTCCTCCATCAAAGGAGACATATGGATATGTCTCTGACGGTCTGCATAGATTTTCTGGAAATCAAGCGCTTCTTTATCCGTAATGGAAATGTCAAATTCATCAAAGGCTTTCTGCACCCGGTAGATATACATTTCTTCCATTGTGATCTCTCCCGCCATCGCCCGGGAGTATACCCGGTCGCTGTATTTTCTCGTGACAGGGTAGATCACATCCGCCGGCACTGCAGGCTCTGCCCCGAAATATTCCGCATATGCCTCTTTAAACGGAACCGTCTGGTCATACAATGTATCGTCTACATCAAATAAAACCGCTGTTTTTCTGGTCTTCTCCGGCATCTCAAACTCCTTATCTCAGACATCTTTATAAACTCAAATGTTTCTTTATAAACTGCACTTTTCTGATCTGCTCATTTCTGTGCATTTCTCAAATCTGCTTTCTTACCACCGCATATTCATCCCCGTTCCGGTAATATGGACACTGGTAATATCGGTCCGACATGATCCGCATATAGTCGTCCTCATCCATATTCATATCGCAGTAATATTCTCCATACTCATCGTCATATGCATAGAACGCGCATGTATCACAGCTTGTCCTCTCTTTGCTTTTCTTCTGCATGTTTATCTTATCCCCTGTTTCTTTTTTGATCTGCCGGCCGTTTTCCTTCACTGACCGGCACATTAATTGTATTATACTGGATTTTACCGTCTTTGACACCATATTTCACATATCTTCTTTAATCATAAGCCTTCTCCCCTGCTGTTCAAACCATACTCAGGGACAGGGAAATTCTGTGAACGGTGTGTGAACGGTGCCGTGTACTTTGTACAAAGTACACGGCACCGTTCACAAATTCAACAAGTTATATTTGTATCTCCGCCCTGCCAGAGTTATAATAAAGGCAGATAACAAATGTCCGGAATATCAAAGATTAATCAGAAAAGGAGGGATCGATATGTCGGAATACAAGATCATTACAATCAGCCGTCAGTTCGGAAGCGGCGGACATGAAATCGGAGAAAAACTGGCTGACCGTCTTGGAATCCCGCTTTATGACAACCAGCTTGTCAGCATGGCTGCAGAGGAACTGGGGTATACCGAAGAGAGCGTCGGGCGTGCAGACGAATCCGCTCTGAATTCTTTCATCACGGCCTACAGTTCAGTTCCCGTAAGCTATGCAAGTTTCATCAATACGGCGTCCTATATGCCGTCCCTTGACATGAAAGTGTATCAGAAACAATCCGAGATCATCTTCGCTCTTGCGGAGAAAGGTCCCTGTGTTATCGTGGGGCGCTGCGCCGACTACATTCTCAGGGATAAGGTGGACTGCATCAATGTTTTCATCTGTGCGGAAAAGGCGGACCGGATCAAACGCATCGCAGAGCGCTACAACCTGACGGAAAAGAAGGCTGCGGACCGGATCCGCAAGACAGACCGGGAACGTAAATTCTACTATGAAACCTACACTGGACTTGAATGGGGAAGTATCTATTCCCACCAGGCGCTGTTGAACGCAAGTCTTCTTGGGATCGACAAGATCGTGGATCTTCTTGAACTGGCGTACCGTGCATAGAAATCAGGCACAGGAGAGACTTTTCTCTTTTCCCTGCAATCCGGCAGATTTTTATGATCTGCCGGATTTTTCTTTTTTGTTGTTCTGACAACCGATTTTTCTTTTCATCCATACTATACTCTCCCAGTAATCAATAAAATCCATTTCAAGGAGGATCATACAGATGAAAAATAAAATGTTCTGCTATCAGTGCCAGGAGACTGCGGGCTGCACCGGATGCACGATCTCCGGTGTCTGCGGGAAGAAACCGGACGTTGCCGCCATGCAGGATCTGCTTGTCTATACAACCAAAGGACTCTCTGCAGTGACCACAGCGGTCCGCGCGGAGGGCGGAAAGATCAGCGCAGAGGTAAACCACCTGATCACACTGAACCTGTTTACCACAATCACAAACGCCAATTTTGACAAAAATATGATCACAGCCCGGATCCGCGAGACACTCTTAATAAAAGACGACCTTCTCGCAACGCTCGAGGATGCTTCCTCTCTTCCGGAGGCTGCGCTCTGGAACGGACCGGAATCAGAATTTGACTCCAAAGCGGCCGACGTCGGAGTCCTGTCCACAGAAGACGAAGATATCCGGAGTCTGCGGGAGCTGATCACCTACGGCCTGAAAGGTCTGTCTGCCTACTCAAAACATGCAAATGCACTGCTGCAGGATAACGAAGAGATCGACGCATTTCTCCAGCGGGCACTGGCTTCCACTCTGGACGATACACTCACAGCAGAGGACCTGACCGCGCTTGCCCTGGAGACCGGGAAATACGGTGTAGAGGGAATGGCTCTCCTGGATCATGCCAACACACAGAGCTACGGAAATCCTGAGATCACAAAGGTAAACATCGGCGTGGGAACCCGCCCCGGCATCCTGGTCTCCGGACACGACCTGCGGGATCTTGAGATGCTCCTGGAGCAGACTCAGGGCACCGGCGTTGATGTGTACACTCACTCCGAGATGCTCCCTGCCCACTACTATCCGGCTTTTAAGAAATATTCCAATTTCATTGGAAACTACGGCAATGCGTGGTGGAAACAGAAAGAGGAATTTGAAAGCTTCAACGGTCCCATCCTCATGACCACCAACTGCATCGTTCCCCCAAAAGACAGCTACCGCGGCCGTCTTTATACCACCGGCGCTGCCGGATACCCGGGCTGTACTCACATCCCGGGAAGAATCGGTGAAAAGAAAGATTTCTCTGCCCTTATCGAACATGCGAAGAAGTGCGCGCCCCCGGCTGAACTGGAGCAGGGAGAGATCATCGGCGGCTTCGCCCACGCTCAGGTGCTTTCCCTTGCAGATAAAATCGTCGAAGCGGTCAAATCCGGCGCCATCCGTAAATTTGTTGTCATGGCGGGATGCGACGGACGCGCGAAATCAAGGAACTATTACACAGATTTTGCAAAAGCGCTTCCGAAGGACACAGTGATCCTGACTGCCGGATGCGCGAAATACAAATACAACAAGCTGGATCTGGGAGACATCGGCGGCATTCCCCGCGTGCTGGATGCAGGACAGTGCAACGATTCCTACTCCCTGGCAGTCATCGCGCTGAAACTGAAGGAAGTGTTCGGACTGGATGACATCAATGACCTCCCCATCGTGTACAACATTGCCTGGTACGAGCAGAAAGCTGTCATCGTACTTCTGGCGCTGCTTTACCTCGGTGTGAAGAACATTCATCTCGGTCCCACGCTCCCCGCATTCCTCTCACCGAACGTGGCGAAAATCCTTGTGGAAAACTTCGGGATCACCGGAATCGGCACTGTAGAGGATGACATGAAACTGTTTTTCGGCGAGTAAATTCTGGATGTCTGCCCCCATTTTCCGCTTTTCCGCCAAAATCAGAAAATGGATATCCCCCCCCTTGACAAGCGGTGCTATAATGTAACTGTAACAAAGAAATACACTTAACAACACCTATTTGTCATACGTCCGCACAGGCGGACATACCGCAAAGTTGAAGGCTTGCTAAGCGCGATTCAGTGATTGGAGGAAAAGATAAATGAATACTTTAAAAGCTGAAAGAAGAGACATGACAATTAAAGCCAAGAAACTTAGACGTGAGGGATTTGTTACGGGCAGTATTTTCGGCCGTGAGATGGAAGAGAC
>DWVT01000057.1 GCA_019120075.1 Candidatus Mediterraneibacter excrementigallinarum | reverse complement strand
CTCATGACTTATGTCACAAGGGGCTGCGGATAATCTTGTCATTATCCTTTCCGCGCACAAAAACAACGCCTCATTTTCATGCACGCTAGATTAGTTTATTACGTTTATTTTCGGATGTCAAGGGATTTTTCAAAGATTTAATCCGGATTTGACGGGTGCAGCGCTAAATCCCCAGAATGTTTAATACGGCCTGCCCGCCACAGTTTTGCAGTAACATATGTTCGCTTATAGCTTGAAAGTCTTTTGTTTGGCGGCTTTCAGGCCTTTTTTATTTTTAGTTTTTGTCATATTTTGCTAGCGTTTTATGACGCTTTGTGGTATAATAAGTATTATATGACATGGAGTGATTATTATGTATCTTAAAAAAACACCGAACTCTCATGGCCGTATCCGCCTTTCTATCGTTGATACTTATTACGATAAAGCTAAGAAATGCTCCCGCCAGAAAACTGTGGAATCTATTGGCTGGCTCGATGAACTTGAAAAACAGTATGAGGACCCGATTGCTCATTTTACAAAACGTGTATCGGAACTGAATGAGGAAAAGAAGAAAAAGCAGGCTCCCATTCACTTCACTTTCTACGATTCAGACAGACTTTGTCTTGGCGATGACCTGCGAAAAAACTTCGGCTATGCCGCATTGAGCAGGATCTATCATGAGCTCGGCATCCATACCTTCCTGACTAACCGCCAGCGTCACTCGAATGAACAGTATGATGCCAATGCCATTATGAAGATGCTTGTTTATTCCCGACTCCTTTTTCCCGCATCAAAGAAATCTTCCTATGATGGCCGGGAGCGTTTCTTTGAAAGGTCGGATTATTCCCTGGATGATGTTTACCGATGCCTTTCTTTTCTGGACAGACACAGGGAAAACCTACAGATATGGATGAATGAAAGGATTAAAACGAATTATGGCAGGGATACCAGCCTGATCTATTATGATGTTACAAACTACTATTTCGAGACAGATGAACAAAACGACTTCCTTCACAAAGGCATTTCCAAAGAGCACCGGCCAAATCCAATCATACAGATGGGGCTTTTCATGGATAACCAGGGCATTCCTGTTACTTATGAGCTCTTTCCCGGGAATACGAATGATTGCCTGACCTACAGGCCAAACTTTGGACGCATCAAAAAGCAGTTTGACCTTGGCAGAGTAATCTCCATTGCCGACAAAGGGATGACGACAGGCGACAACATCTGGTACACGATCAACACACCTACTCATGATGGATATGTTTTCAGCATGTCCATCCGAGGAGCCGAAAAAGGGATCAAAGACTATGTCCTCAAAGAGGAGGGATATGAGTGGCTTGGCACAGAATATAAACGGAAATCCCGAAAATCCCCAAGAACGATCCTGGTGACTTCTGTCACTGGCAAAAAGATGAAAAAGCAGGTGGACGAGAAACAGGTTGTCTTCTGGAGCGAAAAATACGCCAAACGGGCAAAAGCCGAACGGGAAACTGCACTGGCAAAGGCCAGAGATCTGGCACAAAACCCAGGGAATTACACAAGAGCTACTTCCTATGGGGCAGCAAAATATGTCAAAAAAATAGATTACGATAAGGAAACCGGCGAGATCCTTACCGCCTCATCCATACTGGACATTGACGAGGAAAGGATCCGGGAAGAGGAAGCACTGGACGGTTACTACATGCTCCTGACCAGTGAAATGGAGGCATCAGACGATGAGATCATCGACATGTACCGGGGACTCTGGCGGATCGAAGAATCTTTTAAAGTGACCAAAAGCGAACTGGAAGCCAGACCAGTGTATGTCTGGACAAAAGAACATATCGAAGCACATTTTCTGACCTGCTTTGTCGCCTTGACGATAGCAAGGATACTGGAAAATAAACTGGAACGAAAATACAGTATCGGAGCAATTCTGGATTCCCTGTCAAAAGCAGAATGCAGTCTGGTCCAGCAAAACTACTATCTGTTTGATTACTATGATGAAGTACTAAAAGATATTGGATTGATTATGGATATCGATTTTGGAAAACGTATCCGTACTCTGGGAGAAATAAAAAAAATTTTGGCAAAGACAAAAAAATAGAAAAAACACCATGAAAAAATGACAAAGTGATAAGGCCACAATCCAGCATAAATACTGGGATTGCGGCCATTTTTAATCTGTTTATCTGCAAAAGTCAGGGTTTATTACGTTTATTTTCGGATGTCAAGGGATTTTTCAAAGATTTAATCCGGATTTGACGGGTGCAGCGCTAAATCCCCAGATTGTTTAATACGGCCTGCCCGCCGCTCCTCCTTCGGACTTGCCGGAGATACGCAGATACAAATTCCGGCTGAAAAAGAGCAGGTCCGCTTTCCGGATCCTGCTCTTTGCATCAAGTCAAAGTATTAATATGCTCTTCCCCAGTAAACCATATGCTTCGCCGGCTTTCCGCAGCAGACGCACACATCAGAGAGATGTTCCTCCTCCATCGGGATACATCTGGATGTCACCCCTCCGGTCTGAGCCTTGATCTCATCCTCGCATGCTTCCTCGCCGCACCACATTGCTTTCACGAAGCCTTTCCTGTTCTGGACAGCCTCTTTCATCTCATCCATCGTGACTGCCGTGCTGATGTGGGAATCAAGGAAATCTTTTGCCTTCGCATACAGATCCTTCTGGATCGTCTCCAGGATCTCACCCAGCTTCACTGTGATTTCATCCATCGGCACAACAATCTTCTCTCTGGTATCCCTGCGTACGACTACAACCTGTCCGTTCTCGATATCCTTCGGTCCGATCTCGATACGGGTCGGGATTCCAAGCATCTCCTGCTCGCTGAACTTCCATCCCGGGCTCTTCTCGGAATCATCGATCTTCGCCCGGTAGCCTGCTGCCTTCAGTGCTTCAAGCAGTTCGTTCGCCTTCTCCAGGACACCCTCCTTGTGCTGTGCGACCGGGATGACTCTTGTCTGTACCGGAGCGATTCTCGGCGGGAGCACCAGTCCGCTGTCATCGCCGTGTACCATGATGATCGCTCCTATGATCCTTGTTGACAGTCCCCATGAAGTCTCGTAGACACTGTGGAGCTCATTGTTCTTATCTGCATATTTAATATTGAAGGCATCCGGGAATGCATTTCCGAAGAAATGACTGGTCGCCGACTGCAGCGCCTGTCCGTCATGCATCAGCGCCTCGATCGTGTAAGTATCCTGGGCGCCTGCGAACTTTTCGCTCTCTGTCTTTCTTCCCGCAACGACCGGGATCGCCAGATCTTCCTCGACAAAGCTCTTGTACACTTCCCACATCATCTTAGTCCGCTCTTCCGCCTCTTCGTATGTGGCATGGATCGTATGTCCTTCCTGCCAGAGGAACTCTCTGGAACGCAGGAACGGTCTTGTCGTCTTCTCCCAGCGGAGCACAGAGCACCACTGATTCCACACTTTCGGAAGATCGCGGTAGGACTGAACCGTCTTGCTCCACACATCGCAGAACAGAGTCTCAGATGTAGGACGGATACAGAATCGCTCCTGGAGCTGTTCCATTCCTCCATGGGTGACCCATGCGACCTCAGGAGCGAATCCCTCGATATGGTCCTTCTCTTTCTGCAGCAGGCTCTCCGGGATCAGGACAGGAAGATAGACATTCTCCACTCCTGTCTCCTTGAATCTTCTGTCCAGATCTGCCTGGATGTTCTCCCAGATCGCATATCCGTTCGGCAGATAGTTCAGGCAGCCTTTTACGCCTGAATAATCGCACAGCTTCGCCTCGCGCACAACATCTGTATACCACTGCGCGAAATCTTCATCTCTGGAAGTAATCGACTGTACCAGCTTCTTTTCCTTTGCCATTTTCCTTCTCCTTTTCCAATACAATACTATAAAAAGAATCCTGCTCTGCAGGATTCTCCGCCTGCGGCGGGTCGCACAGGCGGCATCCTCCAATCCGCCGCAGTGCGATCCTCGCGGAGCATTTTATTTCATAGAAAAACAATTTCCTATGGAATAAAAAAAACAAAACGCCGGGACATTCAGTCCCTGAAAACAAGGGACCGAATCTCTCGGCGGTACCACCCTAATTAACTCCACATGCCCGTCTGAAAGCCGCGCATATGTCGTTCACTCTTCTGTCTCTAACGCAGACCTGCGCCGCACTTTCATGCGGAAGCTCCCGGGCCGGTTCTATAGTGTCCTGCGGAGGCTCTCACCAGCCGCCTCCTCTCTGTGGCATTCCTTCCTATATACTAATCCCGTTCATCGCACAGTTTCCGGTCCAGACCGGAACTATCTGTGATTCTAACGAAAAACACAGCCGTTGTCAAGAATCATCCGCGGATCTCCAGCAATTTATTCTTCAGCTCCTGCTCCATATTCTGCAGCTCAGCCTCTGCCTCCCTGCGTTTCTGTCTGCCTTCTCTCTGAATATTCATCACTTCGTCCAGGGTGGAGATCAGAGATTCATTCGTTGCCTTCAGCGTCTCCATATCCACGATGCCGCGCTCCGATTCTTTCGCGGTCTCGACGGTCGCCATCTTCAGCTTCTCCGCATTCTTTCTGAGCAGCTCATTCGTCATGTCCGTCACCTTGCGCTGTGCCTCCGCCGCCTGTGTGGAGTGCTCTACTCCCAGCGCAAGTACCATCTGGCTCTTCCACAGCGGGATCGTATTCACGATCGTGGACTGGATCTTCTCTACCATCAGTGTATCATTATTCTGCACAAGGCGGATCTGAGGTGCTGTCTGGATGGAGATCATCCTGGTCAGCTCCAGGTCATGGATCTTCTTTTCAAAACGCTCGCACATGGAGTCAAGATCTTTTGCCGCCTGCGCATCCTCCGGCAGCCCGGAAGCCTGCGCCCTGTCTGTAAGTTCCGCCAGCCGGGTGCTCCGCACTTCCTGCAGCTTCTTCTTTCCCGCAAGGATATACATGGACAGCTCTTTAAAATAAGTAAGGTTCAGCTCATACATCTTGTCCAGCAGAGCAGTATCCTTCATTAGCTGTACCTGGTGCTTCTCCAGCACTTTTACGATCTCATTGACATTTGCCTCCGCCTTGGCATACTTCGCCTTCATGGATTCGATCCTGCCGGAAGCCTTCTTAAAGAATCCGAAAAACCCCTTTTCCTCTTCTTCATCAAAGTCCCTGAGTTCTTTTACCACGCCGCTCAGGAGCTCTCCCACTTCGCCGAGATCCTTGGACTTTACGTTTTCCAGGGCAGCCTCTGAGAAATCAGCCATCTTTTTCTGCGTCCCCGCTCCGTACTGCAGCACCATCGCGGAATTCGTAAGATCGATCTGCTTTGCAAACTCATCCACCGTCTTCCGCTCTTCCTCAGTGAGGATACTCTCATCCAGTGCCGGTTCCTGCTTCTCCGCCTCAACCGGCGGTTTCTTCTCTTCCTGAGTCTGGAACGGGTCCAGGGTCAGCGTGGGCGTTGTGCTCAGATCTTCAAATTCATTGCTCATTTTTTCATTCCTCCGTGATTTTATACAATGCGCAGCTCACTTCTGCGCGATCGTTCTGATTATCTGCCGGACAGCATTCTAGTTTTTCTTTTTTCCGGTAAGACCGTCCTCTGTAAGCCCCTCCTGGGCAAGCATCATGTTCAGCACCGAGATGTCCGATGACACATCCCATGCCGTGTCCTGGAACAGGTCGTCCAGCAGCTTCTCGAAAGCAGTGTTGAGTGTATCCAGCGTCTTCTCGATCTCCTTTTTCGATGAAATAATATTTTCTCCCTGGACAGGCTGGGAGTCGAGATCTTCATATGCCTCCAGCAGTTTTATCGTCGTCGGAAGATAATACTCCATCAGCTTCCGGATATCGTCCACTGATTCCGGGTTCTGCTCTACACGGTCGAAAATACGGTCCACAAGCGTCTCCATCCTCGAGATCTTCGCCGAGATCTCTTCACCTGGGATCGCGTCGTTCGCCTCCCGGATCTTCCTCACATATTCATCCCCGGTGCGGACGATCTTCTGTATCTCCGGAGACAGCTTTGAGTACTCCTGCCTTGCCTTCTCCGCCGCTGCTTCCTGCTCCGCCTTCTCCCGTCTCATGCGCTCCATCAGTCCGGTATATTGACGGTACGCCTCGTCGCTGACCATCAGACAGGTCCCCTGGTCATCCAGATGCCCCTGCCGGAACCATCCCTTCCGGATCATTTTCTTCAGGTCCTTGACCACCGACTTGACAGAGCGTCCTGTTTTCTGCGCCAGCTCTTTCACATCACAGTATTCTCTATCCTTAAGAACACTCAGATATTTTCTGAAGCGCCCCACACTGCACACCATGCTTGTCCCTGTCCCCGCCATCCAGCCAAAGACAAGGGTAAAAACTCCAAGGGCCGCGACTCCTGCGGTCAGCATTGTTCCCCATCCGCCGGCCACAGCTGCCGCCGCTGCGACGAGCAGAAGCACCAGCGTCCCGATCCCGAAAATATATCCTGTAGCGGCAAGAAAGGCTCCGCCGATCTTCGTCGTAGTCCCTTTTAGATAGAGGTTCTGCTTTACCGGCCTCATCTCTGAGGGCGTCCCCTGCGGATGGCCTGTCTGCTGTCCCCCCGGCATACTTTCGCCCCCGTTTCTGTTCATCGGCTTTTCCCGATACCAGCCGCCGTTTCGGATTCCCCGCGACACATTGTCGACAGCCTGGTTCACTGTATCTGCTATGGTCTGATTAAGTCTGCTGAAATCCCGGGAATCCACTGCATTCTGTATTGTCCGTCGTATCTCGTCTCCAAATCGTTCCCACTCATTATTAACCATGGATTTCCTCCTTGCGCTTGACCTGAATGATCTTTTATATGATAATCAGTTTAGTCTGAACGACATCAAAAGTCAAGAATACCGGATAAGAAAGGTTACTGTCCATAAGCGCGAATAAAACCCACTGCTGCCGCCCTCATAAGCAGTCTCAGCAGGAAGCGCAAAGCAGGAGCATGTCAGCGCGGCGACCACGCATGCGGCGGCAGTCCAGCAGTTCAGCGTGAACAGTAATTAACCAGGAAAGGAATCAGGAAAATGAAACCCAGGATCATCTATGAAGACAGGCAGATCATCGTCTGCCACAAGCCCGCCGGAATCCCCGTCCAGACCAGCCGCGTCAGCACGCCGGACCTGGTCAGCATCCTCAAGAATCATCTTGCAGGAGCGCGCTCCGGTCTCCCGGGGAAATCCGTTTCTCAGGGGAGGCCTCCCTATCTTGCCGTCATCCACCGGCTCGATCAGCCTGTGGAAGGACTCCTCGTATTCGCAAAGACACCGGAAGCAGCAAAGGATCTGAACCGCCAGCTCACCTCTTCCGGTTTTGGGAAATATTACCGCGCAGAGGTTTGCGGCATTCCCGCTCCTCCGGAAGCTGATCTGGAAGATTATCTCGTAAAGGACGGAAAGACCAACACATCCCGTGTCTGCACAAAAGAGACTCCCGGGGCAAAAGCCGCCAGGCTCCATTACCGTGTGACCGGGACGCGCAATGAGAACGGGACAGTATATTCTCTAGTTGAGATCCGGCTCGATACAGGACGCCATCATCAGATCCGGGTACAGATGTCGCATCTCGGATGCCCTCTGGCCGGAGACAGGAAGTACGGCGGCACGGCGGCCCCTGGGCCGCTGAAACTCTGCGCATACAGGCTGGAATTTCTCCACCCGTCGGATCACCGTCCCATGCACTTTGAGCTGCCATGAACCCCCGGACTCCGTCCCCCGGCCTGCTCCTTGTCTCAGCATTTCCCGGATCTGCACCGTGCAGAAAATGAGCGCCGCATCCAAAGTGGTAAACCACCCGCCGCGGCGCTCCTTATGTTCACTGTTCAATTATTCTATCGTTCTTCTTCCTGCCGCCTCATTCACATCCCGTCAACGACCATTTCCGGCTCTTCCGCCAGAGATTCCTCATATTTCTGGAGGATCGTAGTCTGGATCCTCTCTCTTGTACCTGAATTGATCGGGTGCGCGATATCGCGGTACTCGCCGTCCAGCGCTTTCTTGCTCGGCATTGCGATAAATAAACCTTTCTCTCCCTCTATCACCTTAATATCGTGAACAACAAATTCATCATCGATCGTGATAGAAACAACAGCCTTAAGCTTCCCCTCTTTTGCGACTTTCCGTACGCGTACATCAGTAATCTGCATACTCTCCTGATCTCCTTTCTCCCTCCGCACTATCTCCGGCCCGCCGGTTATAATGCATATCGTTCGTTTTTCTCAACTACTACTTTTACGCCGTTCTCACCAACGTGCCTTGTATTTGCCCTGATCGTATCCCGGCTCTCAACAATACAGTTCTCAATGTACGTGTTGTCTCCAAGATATACATCGTTCAGGATGATGGAATTCTTGATCACACAATTATTTCCCACAAAAACTTTCTTAAAGATCACTGAATTCTCTATCGTGCCGTTAATAATGCTTCCGCTTCCGACAAGGCTGTTCTTCACGACTGCGCCCGGATTATATTTTGCCGGCGGCTGATCGCTCACCTTTGAATACACGCTCGGAAGCTCTCTGAAAAAGTAATTCCGCACTTCAGGTTTCAGGAAATCCATGTTTGTCCTATAATATGCGTCTACGGTAGCAATATTGCTCCAGTAACTGTTGATCTTATATCCATATATTTTTTTCAGATTCTTATACCGGATCAGAATATCATTTACAAAATCGTGTCTCTCTTCCTCCGCACAGTGCTCTACCAGGTCGATGAGCTGTCTTCTTCGGATCACATAGATACCGGTGGAGATCGTATGAGAGTGTGCCACCATCGGCTTCTCCTCGAACTCTTCAATCCTGCTGGACTCGTTCATGCGGACCGTGCCGAATCGGGTCGCATCGTCTCCCGGCTCCAGTTCCTTGCAGACGACTGTGATATCCGCCTTCTTCGCGATATGATATTCCAGCACCTTAT
>DWVT01000056.1 GCA_019120075.1 Candidatus Mediterraneibacter excrementigallinarum | reverse complement strand
TCTTTTTCTGACCTGACCCAGATTCCTACCGGTTCCAATATTCCTCCGCATTCATTTCCTTCCTCGTCCTCATTGTGGATGCTGCAAAGGCAGTTGGGACAGTGATCCGGAGGCGTCTCTTCTTCACGGATGATAGATGTCCATCCGCAGTTCAGACATTGGTATATTTCTTCCTTTTTCTCTTTTCCTTTCATGATCTTTTATTTCTCCCTGATAATTTTCTTAACTAAAAAAGGATAACCCGTTACATTGAGTTATCCGCATACCTATCCCGCTGTTATCCATCACGACTATATAATACTAATACAATATCCCTGTACTAATAAATAAAATGAGCCGGAGTACTCTCCGGCTGCTCTTCCTCTATTTTGGGCGTACAAAAATAAACCGCCAGAAAAAAGACAGCCTGATGATCCTATCCGCAAACAGGTACAACAAAAGAACTCATCGTAAACAATTCTGATGAGAAAAACAATTGTCCCTATGTTAGCGAATAGCCGACATCAAGCCACCTCCCTTACTTTTGCTTTCCTTATAGTATCATAGGATATATTATGTTTCAAGCACTGTTTTATCTTTTTGTTTTGTCCATTTTATTTCAGCATGCTTCCCGCGATGTGCGAGTCCGACATAGATCACGTCTCCCTTCATCAGGGCATCATATTGCTTTTCTTCAGCCTGATGCACTGCGCTCAAAGCCAACTTTTCCAGGTCTTTTCCAGGATCCTTTGTATACTTAAACTCGAGGACAAAATTAGGATAATCAGTCTTTTTGGAATAGAGAAGAATATCTCCCCTTCCGGTTCCGCTTTCCCGGTTGCTCTCGACTCTGTGAGTCTGATGGAGAAAAGCACACATTCCAAGCATCATCATATGATAGCTGTTCTCACTCTTCAGATCATGGTATGACGGAAGTTTTAACAGAAGACGCTGATATTCCTCTGCAAAACGATCCATGTTGCCCTTACACAAATGATATAGCAGCGTGTCTATAATTCCCTCTTCTACCTGGAGATAAAATGCAGTCAATTCCCTGAACGCTTTCCATACCTCCTGGTTTGGTATCCGCAGTCTGTAACGGGAATCCCCGACATCTTCCGCAATCGTCAGCATACCGGCATTGATCAGAAGTCCCCAGAGACAGGCATCATCCGGATTTTCATAATATGCGGTAGACAGTTCTGCATTAACCTCCGCGGTTCCGTGTTCGATCAATTCGTTATAATCCCTGCAAAAGGTCTCAGACCGTTCTTTGAGTGCGTTTTTGAGAATACTGTTCTCGCTGGTATTTACCCAATATGGCTGCAGTTTCCTTCGCGCCGCATAGCAGGAGACGGACCAGGGATTATACACTTCTGCCGTTCCGATGCGATAACCGTCATACATCTCTCTGATTTCTTCTGTAAAATCAGCGCCACAGTATTCAAGCAGTTCCCTCACTTCCTCTTCGGTAAACCCGAAACAGTCCTCATACTCTGAATCCGCAACTGTACAGACTGCCAGATTATTCAGTCCGGAAAAGATATTCTCTTTCGCCACCCGCTGGATTCCGGTGAGCATGGCTTTTTCCAGAGAAGGATTTCCTTTCAGAGCTGAACTCAGCATCCCGGAAAGAATGCCTCGTACTTCACTGTAATATCCTTTCGAATTTGCCGTGATAAAAGGCGTATCGTACTCATCCAGAAGAAGATATACCTTTTTGCTGTAATATGCTTCCAGAATCCGGCATAAATCTGTGATCGCATGAGTCAGACATTCTGCTTTTTCTTCTATGTTTCCTGCCTGAGTGAAGCATGCGTAATTCTGATCAAACATTTTTTTCTGTTCATCAGGCACTGTTCCGTCACTTATAAAAGGATAATAGCGTGTATATTCTTCACGCAGTGTTGTACTGATCTGCGAAATCATTTCATGTGCAGCATCCGCCCTGACATTCAAAAAAGAAAGTGATACAACCGGAGACTGATTGATCTCATACATGAATTCACTCTTACTGATTTTTGTCCCCGCAAATATTGCTGATGATTCTTTCGTACAGTCGAGAAATTCTGCAAGCATAGACATATTGAGAGTCTTTCCAAAACGCCTGGGGCGTGTAACAAGCGTCACCTGATACCAGGAATCCAGAAATTCCTCTACAAAGCTGGTTTTGTCAACATAGTAAGCATTTCGTTCCCGTAAATAGCGGAAATCCTGAGCCCCGATCAACAGCTTTCTTTTTGATCTCTTTCCGGAATTCTGTCCACTGCTATGATACGGCGGTTCTGCTTCGCATACCGCTTCGGGATATCCATTATGTCTCTTTCTGCCTGTTACGTCGTAAGCTCTCTTTTCTTTCCCAAACAGTTCATCCAGTGTACAATCCAGAATATCACTGATTTCTTCCAGTGTTTCAAGATCAGGGGAACGTTTTCCGTTTTCATAATTCGTATAAGTGGAGCGGGATATTTTAAGTTTCTCAGCCATCTGTGCCTGTGTATAACCATGCATTTTTCGAAATATTGTCAGATATTCGTGAAACTTTGACTTCGTTTTGAAACACTCCTTTCCTGTCTTTTGCTTGATTATACACCGAAAGTGTTTCAATACGCAACAATTATTTGCAAATAAACAAATCTTCTAAATTTAACGTCTGTCCGACCTTATAAAAGGTTCCCGTATTTCCGCCGATGTCAGCACCCCATATTTCTCGGGACGACGATAGGCATTGCCGTGCACCTCGCTCTTCCGGTACTTCCTCAGATGATCCAGATCAAGTTCGGCCAGATAAATGCCTTCTTCCCCACCCGCTTCCAGAATACAGGTGTCACGGAAGCCTTCCATTTCCGGCAGATATGCCACACCATCGAAAACGGTAGATCTCCCATTGCAGTCTGGAACGCTTTCGGGATAATTACAGGTAGCAATCGCCAGCATATTTTCATAAGCTCTCGCCCGGAGCTGGGAAAGTCGGTTAATCTCCATAGGGCAGGCATTCGGGACAAGGATCAGTTCCGCTCCCTAAAGCATGAAATTCCGATCGCCATATCCAGCTCCCCGGCAAGGCTTCCGAATGTGTTGACAAAACTGCTGTCAGAAGATATCGCTTCCGCTTTCCATTCTTTCGCCGGGCGGTCGTATATCCAGTAACCCTTGCTCCACATTTCGGGAAACAGGGCGATGTCCGCTCCACGCTCCTTTGCCTTTTGACAGGCTTGTATCCCTTTCTCAAGATTTTCATCCAGACTGCCGCAGGGGGAGATCTGTAAGAGGGCGATTTTCAATACGTGCATGGAATATATCCTCCTACATTATAAATATTTATCATATTCCTCTCCGGGAAACGGCATCTCTAATCCCAGAACCCGCAGCCAGAGTCCTTTGTCATCGTATACTGATACATTACTGCACCTCCTGATATGATCTGTTTTCTGTCAATCCGAGAAAGTCACTGTTACATCTCCGCTTCCAAGAGCATCCTTCCAGCCAGTCAGGTCATCTATCTTTCCCAGCCTTGTATAGCTCCAGGAATTGGAGCCGTAGAAAATAACGATCTGATTTCCCTGATAGAGTACAATATCGCCTGACTGTGTCGTTGTCTGGCTGTTGCTTGTCGGAAGACTCGTTCCCAGAGCTCCTACTTTTTCAAATCCGGAATAATCCGTCATCTGAATGGTGATCGGCTTCTCCTGCATCATAGTCAGCAAAGCATCCACCGCTTCATTATCCTCCAATGCAGCAGTAAAACGTTTTCCATTAACCTCAACGATCATTTTTCTGTCCATATTTGATTCCTCCGTCACATTTTCCTCTTCAGCCGCATTTTCTTCTGACTGCGCTTCCGGCTTTTTATCCGCTCCTGCCCCAGATTCAGCTCCAGTCTCAGCCGGGGCAGAATCCGTCGATTCTGCCCCGGTATTCTCTGTCTGGCTGCCGTCTGTACAACCTGACAATACTGCTGTGAAAGCACACAGGATTAAGATTATCATAAAAATATATTTTTTCACAAAACAGCCCTGCCTCTTTCCTACATGCTTTCTTTCAGGATCTCTTTCACCTCATCACGGTCAAGAATCTTATAACCACCCTGCATGATCAGGGTACCGTCTGCGATTCCGTCAAGCATCTCTTCGGTTGCGCCCAACTCTGAGATGTTCATGACAAGCCCCAGTTCTCTCATCCAGTTTTCCATGGCTTTCAGGCCTTCTTCTGCAATCTGTTCATCACTCTTTCCTGTCGAATCTGTATCCCATACATTCACAGCAAAACGTTTGAACTTCTTAAGTCCGTAAGGCATGATATGACGGTAATAAGGCAATGAGACAGCCGCCAGTGTCATACCGTGAGTCGCATTGGTATACGCCCCTACGGACTGTCCGATCATGTGCACCATCCAGTCTGTAGATTTTCCGCGGGATACCAGAGTGTTCAGTGCCCATGTGGCAGTCCACATAATGTTGCTGCGGGCTTCATAATTCTGTGGATCCTTATTGGCGATACGACTGGAATGAAGAAGGGAGCGCATCAGGCCCTCGCTGATATAATCACTGGTGTTGTCATCCTCTCCCGAGAAATACTGCTCGCAGATATGATTGAAAATATCATAAATCCCTGCCACCATCTGATAATGAGGCAGTGTCAGTGTATACTTTGGATTCAGGATAGAAAATCTGGGCATGATCTTTTCATCCGCAAAGACGTGGCCGATCTTCATCTTTGTCTCATGATTTGTGATAACGGCTCCTGCATTCATCTCTGAGCCGGTTCCAACCATTGTCAGGACACATCCAACCGGAAGTGTCTCACAATCGGGTTCTTCGAACCGGATGTAATATTTTTCCCATGGGTCCTCCTGGCAGTTCACAGAGACTGAGACCGCCTTAGCATAATCGCATACAGAACCGCCGCCTACAGCAAGGAGGAGATCTGCGTGATGCTCTCTTGCTATTTTCAC
>DWVT01000004.1 GCA_019120075.1 Candidatus Mediterraneibacter excrementigallinarum | reverse complement strand
TGATACGATTCGTTGCTTGCCTCCCACACTCTTCCTGTGTTATCCTCATATCATCTTATCTAAGGCGGAGGGCCTCTGTCCCTGATCTTACCGCCGGATAATCATTTTATTTCATGCTCTGTATTCGGAGTATTATTCCACGCAGACATACTGACTGGCAGAAAGCGAGGTGGTTCCCTTGATAACTGAATCCTCTGTCTGAAACGTTACCTGAAAACACAAATGGAGGAACATTATGAAAAAAACAAAACGCATTCTGGCGCTTATCCTGTCCGCAGCCCTGCTGTTCTGCACTGGGTTGGTAAGTCTGGCGGAAGATGAAACGCCGGAGGAGACTGATTCCAGCCACCTGTTGACGCTGGTACAGTCGGAACACGGAACCCTGAAAACAGAAAAAAGCTATGACATTACAGACACCGGGCAGCTGCTCATACCATCCGGCACGGAAGTCCGGATCACCGCCGAGACAGAGGAAGGGTACGAAACCGATCAGCTTCTTCTCAACGGCGAATCCCTGGAGCCGGATGAAAACGGGAACGCGGTATTCCTGATGCCCCCACAGGACAGCACTCTTGAACTGACCGTCACTGAAAAGGCCTCCTCTTTGCAAAAGCAATCGGATGGAGGAAACACAAGCACAAAACCGGAGGCTTCTAAAGCCGCGGCCAGCAATTCCGCCGGGAAACCTGTCCTTAGATCTGCCGGCGAAACGATCACATCTGCCTATATCAAAAAAGGTGCCGAAATCCCCGGCGGAATAGACGTGATCCAGTGGACAGATGGGGAATGGACCTCTCTTGATCACTGGTCTGAAGGAATCCTTGGCACATCATCCGGCGAAAAGCTTTTCTGCGCAGATCCTACACGACATTTCAAAGAAGGACTCACAATGACATCCCACAATGCTCTCGAATACTATGACCAGGATACGATCGATACTGTCTGTGCCCTGCTGTACTATGTGGACAACTACGGGTGTTCCGGGCTTTCGGCAGACCAGAAATACATGATGAAGCAGGCATTTCTCTGGACTGCGCTTAACCATGTGAGCGGATGGTATTCCGGCGGTGATTATGTCGAGATCAACTATGGCAACGGTCTGACCTGCAGCTGCGGTTACCCCGCTGCCGGACACTACCGTGATCTTTACGATGACGGGCTTCGGTGGCTTGATGCGAACCATGACAATTTTGAGGCATCCGGAGAAATCTTTACCAGTGGGGAAAATCAGCCATTAAGCAGGTGGAGCTATGAATTTCATCCGACGGGATATGCCATCCTGCAGAAGATTTCTTCCAATCCCGGACTCACTGCCGGAAATTCCTGTTACAGTCTGGCCGGGGCAGAATACGGCGTATACACGGAAAAAGACTGCAGAAATAAAGTTGGTACTTTCATCACTGACAGCAGCGGAAACTCAAACAGGATCGAACTGAACGAAGGAACTTATTATGTAAAAGAGGTAAAGTCTCCACTAGGATATATTCTTGATACAAATATCTATACAGCAAAGGTGGATGCAAACGGTACTACAACAGTCAAAGTTCAGGATCCCCCTCTGAGCACCCCGGTCCGAATTCTGCTGAATAAAACTGACAAGGACACGGGAACGGAAGTGCCTCAGGGAAATGCCACTCTCTCCGGAGCAGAATTTACGGTCCGGTATTATGACGGCATTTTTAGCTCGGATCCCTCTGCAGAAGGACGAAAGCCGCTGAAAACCTGGGTCATGAAAACAGGCGTTGACGGCACTGTACGATTTGAAAACGGGTCAAAAATTTCGGGCGATGACTTTTACTATTCCGGCGGACAGGTAGTCCTTCCACTCGGCACCATCACTATTCAGGAGACGAAGGCTCCGGCCGGATACCTCCTCAACAGTGCTGTTTCCGTGATCCGGATCACAGCACAGGGTAACAGTGCCGGCACCTACAACCAGGCGGCAATCCCCGAAACCGTGATCCGCGGCGGGGTGCTTGTTGAAAAGTGGGACAACGAGCTGGGTAAAAACACCGCCCAGGGAGGCGCTTCTCTGAAAGGCGCCCGGTTCGAGATCATTTCCCTGAATTCCAATCCGGTAGTCGTCGAAGGAAAAACGTATAAAAACGGTGACGTGGTCAAAATAATAACAACGGACAGTAACGGAACCGCACAGACCTCTGCGGATCTGCTTCCCTATGGGAGTTACCGGATTGAGGAGACAACCCCACCGGAAGGCTATAACCACACCGGGATCCTTTCCCGGGAGTTCACGATCCGTGAGGACGGTGTGACCGTAAATCTCAACACTTCTGACACCGCCATAAAAAACGACGTCATACGTGGTGATCTTGAGCTTATCAAATTTGCCGAACCTTCCGATGAAGAGGAGGATCAGATGCCTCCGCTCAAAGGCATTGTCTTTGAACTCACATCAAAGACCACCGGGGAAACCTTCCGTATCACCACCGATGAGAACGGCTATGCTTCCACGGATCAGCTTGCCCTCAGCAGCCGCGGAAATCTTGTCTATGACACCTATACCGTACACGAAAAGAATACGCCGAAAGGTCTGAAACCTGTCGACGACTTTGAAGTCACGATCTCAGAGGAAGGGCAGACACTTTACTACATCCTGGAGGATAAAAAGATCCTGTCTCCAATACAGCTTGTAAAGACAGACAGTACAACGGGCAGGACGATTCCTCTTGCCGGAACAGAATTTCAGCTTCTTGACGAAAACAAGACTCCACTTACCATGACAACCTGGTATCCTGCCAAGATTGTTCATAACAGCTTTCAGACAGATGAAAAGGGATCCTTTATCCTCCCGGAGAAGCTTCCTGCCGGAGTCTACTATTTCCGCGAACTGAACGCCCCCGACGGATATCTCCGCGGGGAAGATCTGAAATTTGAGATCACGGAAGGGCGGGACTGGGCAGAACCCATAACTGTAAAATATGAAGATGCACCGGCAATGGGACGGATCCGCATCATGAAGACGGACAGCGAGACCGGGGACGCTCTGGCTGACGTGGAGTTCACCGTCACCGCGGCGGAAGATATCGTGACCGGGGACGGTACGGTCCGGGCGGAGAAGGGCGAGGTTGTGGATACGCTTACTACGGACGAAAAGGGGAACGCACAGAGTTGCGAGCTATATCTTGGAAAATACACCGTCACAGAGACCAGGCAGCCGTCAGGATATGTCCTGCCGGGAGAAGGCGTGGACGTGGAACTTCAATACGCCGGTCAGGACACACCTCTGGTGACGGAAGTACTGAAGCTTGAAAATATCCCCACAACGCTGATCCTCGAGAAGGTCTCATCCGATACCGGGGAGCCGCTGGAAGGCGTGACCTTTACGATATGGAAGGATTCTGAAGACGTATCGGGAGAGACATACACCACAGATGAAAACGGGCAGATCATTCTTCAGCGTATCGAGCCCGGCGTCTGGTGTATTCAGGAAACGGAAGGCATTCCGGGCTACTCATTTTCCAGAGAGATCCGGAAGGTGGAAGTAACAGAAGACGGAAGGATTGGAGGCGAGCCATCATTGACGATCACTGTGGAAAACGAAAAGACAAAGATCCCTCAGACCAGCGCGGTCATCGCTGATACCGGAAAGAAGGCAGGAATTGCACGCGCAGAGACAACGATCCGTGACACCGTGTCCATGAGCGGACTTCAGGTCGGAGAAGAATATCTTCTGTATGCTCAGGTAATGGATACTGACACCGGAGAACCGCTGACCGATAAGGACGGTGAGCCGGTGACTGCAGAAAAGACATTTACCGCAGAGACGTCTTCGATGGAGATTGAGATCGACATTTCTCTGGACGCCTCCTCCCTTGCCGGCAGGACCGTCACCGTTTTTGACACCCTGTATATCGGTGAAACAGAAGCCGCATCCCACCGGGATATCAGCGCAGAAAGCCAGCAGATCACTTTCCCGGAACACAGGATCGGAACTACCGCCCTGGGAGAGGACACCGGCACCCATGATATCGCCGCCGCAAAAGACGCTGTAATCGTTGACACCGTCTCCTGGGAAGGTTTGATCCCGGGGCTTGAATATGAACTTCAGGGCGTAGTGATCGACAAAGAGACCGGAGAGCCTTATCCGGAGAACGAGAAGGAGATTCGTGTATCTGCGGCCTTCACCCCACAGGAAACGGAAGGGACTACGGAGATGAGATTTCAGCTCGACACCTCCGGACTGGAGGGAAAAGATTTTGTCATCTTTGAATATCTCTATCAGGATGGGACTCTGACAGCATCCCATGAGGACGTTAACGACAAAGATCAGACCGTCCATGTCCTTGCCTCCGACGAGATAAAAAAAGAGACTCCAAAAACCGGAGACGGAACGGATCCCTCGATCCTTTCCCGACTTGCAGGTCTGACAGGTCTTGCCGCTGCTTCCGCGGCAGGGGCATGGATGATCCTGCACCGCAGCCGCAGACACAGGAAAACAAAACGAAGAAGACATTCGTAAAATGAGCGCCTGCAAATGCCTGCCCCTGCAGGCACGGCAGCCGCTTGCAGGACTTACTGCACAAAGATCCGTGGGGAACCGCTGTATGTTCAGCAGTTCCCCACGGTATTTTCATTCTGTCATACGGTTTCGCTCAGGAACTTAATGGCATTCAGATGGATGACCCCTTCTCTGGAAAAATCCATCTTATCCATGGAAATCACGTATTTGGGATAATTGTCCGGAATATTAGCATATACACCAAATTCCCTCTCGATCACCCTTTGGTCGTACAGATAATATGCCACCTGGTAATACTCTTTCTTTCCGTCCTTTAATGCAACAAAATCCACCTCGCTGCCCGAGATGCTTCCCACATAGACTTCATATCCCCGGTTCAGAAGTTCATTGTAGACTACATTTTCCAATAGCGCTCCCATCTCCAGCTTAAATCCGCTGTTATGAATCCTGCCCAGTCCCAGATCGGTAAGATAATATTTATCAAGCGTTGTCAGAATCTTCTTCCCTCTGATATCATAACGCTGCGCCTTGGAAACGATCAGCGAAGTCTGTATATGATCCAGATAATTATAGAGCGTCTGTGTACTGACTGTCCGGTCCACACTCTTGAAATATTTCAGGATTCCCTGTGAAGAAAATGTCTGTGACGGATTTGCCATCAGATATTCCATGATCCGGTTCAGCAGGTCCACATCCCTTGCGCCTGTCCTCTGTACAATGTCCCGCAATACAACTGAATTAAACAGATCCTGCAGATATGTGCGTACCTCGCTTTCGCTGTGAAGAGAAAACCGCTGCGGCATCCCGCCCCAGTTCATATATTCGACCAGATCTTCATCCGTCGGCGCTGCAACATTTCTGATCTCACAGCACTCTGAAAACGAAAACGGCGCAACACGGAATGTTACATATCTCCCTGAAAGAAGTGTTGCCAGTTCACCTGACAGCAGTTTGCTGTTTGAGCCGGTAATAAATATACTGACGTCCCAGGTAGCTCGAAACGAATTGATCACTCTTTCAAATCCGTCTACCATCTGGATCTCATCAAAAAACAGATAGTATTTTTCCTCATTTTTTCTTTGATCGCAAATGTAATCATATAGTGTCTTCGCATTTGTTATATATGAATATTGAAAATCTTCAAAATTCATATATATGATCTGTTCCTGCCTGACTCCTTTCTGCTTCAGTTCCTCCATAATTTCATGGAGAAGTACCGATTTTCCCGAACGTCTCAGTCCGATCAGGACTTTGATCAGTTCACTTTCGTAAAACGGACGGATTCTTTTTAATACAGATTCTCTTTTTATCATACTCTGCCTCCATCAAACAATATCCTTCGGCTGTTTCCAGTTTTTCCGTATTCATTCTAAATAATCAGGAACCTATATCAAGAGTTTTGCCTGCCTCTCTATAATTATAATAGAATAAGTGTTGAAATTTGTAAAGTTATTTTGATATATCAAAATAACTTTGTATATACTGTTATTAATTTCTTTATATCAAAATTATATTCCCCTGCAGGCTTTTCCTATTGACTGCTGTCTCCCCGCCTCTTCTTTCTGTACTCCGACGGCGCCTCCCCGTACTCTTTCCGGAATATCCTTGAAAACGCAAGCTGATCATCAAATCCCAGCGAACCGGAGATCATGGCGATCGGCAGGGTGGTGGTTGTCAGCAGACGACAGGCCTTCTTCAGCTTCAGATCCATAAGATATCTCTTGGGTGAAATGCCAAACTTCTCATGAAATGTCCTTGTCATATAATTCGGATGGATCCCGAAGGATCTTGCCACATCCTTGAGCACCAGTTTCTCCGCATAATTCGTATCCAGATAGAATTTCACTTCATCTGCAACAGAATCCTTCCCCCAGCTCTCCTCGCTGAACCCGATGTCCGAAAAAAGTTCCGCCATGATCTGATACAGGATGCCGTTTGCGCGGAAATACTGACTGGTGGGGTTTCCTTCCATTGACAGGATATCGAATATCTTCTCCCTGTATTTTTCCACGTCAAGCCCATGTAGGATATATACGTCGTCCACGGAGGTCATGATCTGGTACAGGTACGCTTCCGAACTGATCCCCAGAAAGCTGATCCAGGCGTAATGCCATGGATCTTCCTTTGACGCTTCATAAAAAGAAATCTTTCCTGACGGGATAAGAAACGCGTCCCCGGCGGACAACTGAAAGACATGTTCATTGATATGCAGTTTTCCACTCCCTTCCAGAACAAAATGGATCAGTTGATAGGAACGAAACTTTGGTCCGTAACTGTACCCGGGGCTGCACGCCTCATAGCCCGCGCTGTAAAATGTCAGATCTGAATTTGATTTATACTGCAGCGAATGCTGCGTCTCCTTATATTCTCTCATAGGTCTATTTTACTGCAAAAAGTTAGTTTTTTCCATATTTTGAATATGAAATGCTATAGGAAATCATGCCGATATCGTGTTAAATATAACTAAAGGCGCCGAAGATATAAAAGGAAGGAGATGATCGATTGAGGAAGAAAAAACAGCTTTTCCACCTTGAACCGCCCAGAGGGCTTCTCAACGACCCCAACGGGCTGTCATATTTTAACGGAAAATATTACGTGTTCTTTCAGTGGAACCGCTTTGCAAAAGATCATTCCTATAAGGAATGGGGAATGTTCACTTCCCCGGATATGGTCCGCTGGACTTTCGAGGGAAGCGCACTGCTGCCGGACCAGACTTATGACATGTGCGGAACTTATTCCGGCAGCGGACTTGTTATCGATGAGAAACTATATTTGTTTTATACAGGTAATGTAAAAAAAGACGGAAAGAGAAAAAGCTATCAGTGCATGGCAGTAACCGGAAACGGGCAAAAATTTCTGAAGCTCGGAAGCGTGGCGGAAACACCGGAGGATTTCACAGAGCATTTCCGTGATTCGAAAGTTTTCCGCACAGAATCCGGTACATACTTCATGCTCACAGGAGCACAGAGAAAATCCGGGAAGGGCGCGCTGGCGCTGTTTCGCTCCGGCGACGGGCTGACCTGGGAATATTCCGGCATCCCCGCTGTAACAGAAGAGTATGAAATGGTCGAATGTCCCGACCTGTTCTGCCTGGACGGAACTTATGTCCTGCTCTACTGCCCTCAGAAGAGGGACAATGAAAAGGACGCTGATATCTCCAGCTTCTCGGCGGTAAAGACCGTCACGTTCAATGAACAGGATGGAACCTTTGACGATGCCGACCTGGATCAGAATTTTACAAAGACAGACTTCGGATTCGACTTTTACGCCCCCCAGACCTTCGAAGCTCCGGACGGCCGACGGATCCTTTATGCATGGATGTCCCGCATGGACGGGGAACAGGAGGAAGCCTTTTCCAAAGGAGAGCCCCGCATCCACTGCCTGACACTCCCCCGGGAGCTTAAAATCAGGAACGGAAAACTGATCCAGACACCGGTAAAAGAACTGGAGCAGCTGAAGGGAGATGAAATCCCCTTCATCCGTGACGGAGACCATACATTCCGGCTCCTTCCCGGGGACCGCACCTGGTTCCTGCACTTCACGCTGACAGAGCCGGAGCAAAAAGTCTCAGCCCGATTCCACAGCGGAGAGTCATCCCTGGCCTGGGATCCGGAAGGAGACTATATGGATACAGAAAGCCAGAAGGTGTACGGCGGGGACGAGCTCATGCAGATCGGTGTGACCGTTCCCCTGGTGAAAGAGGATTTCCACGCATTTGTGATCCATCTGGAACGTGTTGAAACAATATAACAATAAAATCCCGGAGGGAAGCCTCTTGCCTTAGTGACATAAGCTCTCTCCGGGATTTCTCTTTCTTTATTTTTTCTCTTCAAGCCGGATCGCCTTTCGCTCCGCCGCTGCGTCGATCAGTTCCTTTGCCTCCTCAAACGCTGCAGGCAGATATGCTTCCGTCCATTCCTTTCCCGCCTTCTCCTGCTTCTTGATCTCGTCCCATTTTGTCAGCACCTCACCGGAATCGGAGACCACTGCATTCTCGAACACATGAGGATGCCGGCGGATCATCTTGTCAATGATAGTCTGGATCACATCATCCATGGTGAAATAGCCTTCCTCCTCCGCGATCCGGGCATTCAGGACGACCTGCATGAGCAGATCTCCCAGTTCCTCCTTCAGGTTGTCCGGGTCTCCGGTCTGATCCAGGATATTGATCCCGCAGATCACCTCTGCCGCCTCCTCGATACACGGCTTTTTCAGGCTCATATGAGTCTGCTCTCTGTCCCAGGGACAGCCGTCCGGGGCACGGAGTTTCGCGATGATATTTTCGAATTCTTCAAATTTTGTCATTTTAAAATGATCTCCTTTCCATATTTCTTTTCAGATTACTGTTGCACTTTTTCAACTTTGCTGTATAACTTCCATTGACATTCACATAATAGAGACATATAATAAAAGTACAGAAATTCGTACGTTTTTCAGTACACTTGGAGGTGTTTCTATGATAGCAGCAAAAAGTATGGATGTCAGACAGAACTTCAAAAAATTCTGTGATAAAGTTTTCCACGGTGAAACAGTGATCATTTCCCGGAAGAAAAACGAAAATGTCGTAATGGTTTCCGAACGGGAATACAACGATCTGATCAAAGCCAGAAGAAATGCGGAGTATCTGACTATGCTGGATCAATCCATGTCCGAAATTTCTTCCGGTGGTATCGTCTCCAAATCTCTCGATGAACTAAAGGAGTTCGAAGCATGAATATTATCTTTTCTTCCACGGCATGGCGCCAATATACAGAATGGCAGGTGCAGGACAAGCGGCTTGTCAGACGGATCAACGAACTCATAAAAGATATTGACCGTAACGGTGCTCTAAAAGGAATAGGCAAGCCGGAACTTTTAAAATATCGAAAAGCATGCAGTCACAGGATAACTGGCGAACATCGTCTCGTCTATAACATCGATACCAATGGCAATCTGATCATCTACGCCTGTCGTGGTCACTATGAAGAATAAAGGTATTTTCTTCAGTTATCAGCGGGGAAGCGAATTCCCTGCTGCCCACGCACCTCATCCATGATCTTCATCTCTGTCTCAGAATTTTCAATCCACCTACGATCTGTTTTTCCGGCATGGATCAGCCGGATGAATTCTTCCGTCTCATATACCATATTATTTGAAATTTTCGGGATATCCAGTTTCTTTTCTCTTCCGTCGCGGAAAAAGATCGTTACCTCCTGAGGCTCATGTATCTTGTCTATCAGCATCACGCCGTTTTCCCCCTGGATCTGACTGGGGACACGGGAATCCGTGATCTTAGAATAGATCAGTTCTCCCTGCATTCCATCGTACTCCACAAGGATGGTCCCGGCTCCCTCAAATCCGTTGGACAGCTTCAGGCTGCTGCTCTGTATCCGTTCCGGCATGCCGAACAGGTCTACAAGGGGATGAACACAGTACACCCCGATATCCATCAACGCGCTGTTTGACAGCTCCGGTCTGAACGCATTTTCTATGATCCCGTTCTTGAACTTATCGTATCGGCTGGAGTACTGACAGAACTGAAAGGAGACTCTCCGGATCATTCCCAGTTCTCTCAGGTTCTCTCTGACTGCCTCAAATCCCGGGGAAAATACGGAACGCATCGCTTCCAGGAGGATAACACCATTCTCCAGAGCCGTCTCTTTCATCCGGCGGAACTCCCGAAGGTTGGATGCCGCCGGCTTCTCTACAAGAACATGTTTCCCCGCCTTCATCATCTGTATGCTCTGCGCCGCGTGACAGCAGTTCGGACTTGCCACGTAAACTGCATCCACCTCCGGGCAGGCAGCCAGATCGTCCAGGCTGTCAAAAGTCAGCTTTGCTCCATGTCTGCCGGCATAGTCCCGTGCCCGTTCCATCGTCCGGGAGTACACTGCCTTCAGGCAGAATTCCGGCACAGTTGACGCCGCTTCAAGGAAACGGTCAGTTATAAAATTCGTTCCGATCACTGCAAAATTTATCATAGAACCTCCTCCTGTTCACAGATATTCCTTTGTGTTCATAAAAATCTGAATTCATTTTACTACGGATAAAAAAACGGTTCAAGATTCGTCGTTGTCATTTTCCGCTCCTTATGTTATCCTTTTCTCACCGGGGCGGTATTCTGTCCGCCCCCTGTATCACTTTAACTATACCGTTTCTATGCAGACCAAACGGTACATCTCTCATTTTCGGAGCCTGCTTCCAGGCACAGACCCGACAATGAAAATGAGAAAGGAATCCATCTCATGAAATATGAACTGAATCTCAAAGATTTCAAAAAGAAAACCTGCCGCCCTCTCGACAGCCATTTCCGCGGCACCGCCCCGGACGGCAGCCCCCTTTCTTTTACAAACTGCTATATGGAGACCGAGTCCGGACCTTTCTTCGGCATCAGCGGGGAATTCCACTTCTCCCGGTGCGATGAGAGCCGCT
>DWVT01000055.1 GCA_019120075.1 Candidatus Mediterraneibacter excrementigallinarum | reverse complement strand
TATAATAGAAACGCCATCCTTTTACTTGTAGCTTTCTTGTATAACTTAAAATCGGACATTGACTCTGGCCAGATTAAATACAGGCACTCTCCATATTGGCTATCCAGATCGGCGCCGATCAGCCAATCAATAGATACGTCCAGTACCTGAGATAACTTTTCCAGATCATCTAAACCCAGACGAATTTTTACATTTTCAATACCTAACAGTCTCGACACTCTGATCTTTGCCTTTGTTGCAAGTTCTTCCTGTGTCAACTGTTTTTCTTTCCGGGCTTTCACGATATTGTTTGCAACATCACAGTAGAAATCAAATCCGACACGCTCTAATGTCTGCGACTCATAAAATCTCATTACTTTTTCTTCCTCCTCTCCCCGGATCGAGTCCGTATTATTGGACACGTGTTCTGCTATACTACTCAAGGAAGTACTCGATAGATACTCCGAAGTAGTCAGCGAGGGTTTTGAGCTTGTCCACTTTAGGACGATATTCACCATTCTTCCAACTGGAAAGCGTCGCCGTAGATATTCCTGTATCTTTTGAGACCTGATACGCAGTTTTGTTAGTTTTATCCAATAACTGCTGAAATTTTTCGTACAATTTTGCACCTCCTCTTTGACGATATAAGAATTGACATTATCTAAGGTTTCTTATATAATCAAAGTACCACCTAAGTTATTAAAGAAACCTTAGTTTTAACTTAGTTATCTAAGCTATGTCTGTACTATAGCATAGGTTTCTATGCTTGTCAATAGTTTTGGCATAGTTTTCTAAGTTATTTTAGAAAGAGGAAAGCTATGTATGAAATTTTTGAAAAATTATTAAAAGAGCATGGGGTCACAGCTTACCGAGTGGCTAAGGAAACAGGCGTTACAACAGCGACATTAACCAGTTGGAAGCAGGGAAAATATACGCCCAAACCAGAAAAAATGCAGAAAATTGCGGATTATTTCGGAGTGTCTCTTACTTATTTAATGACCGGAAAGGAGGAAACCGAAAAGGAGTCAAAACTCAAACCAAAGGATCAAAAGGATATTAAGGAAATCCTCGCCAACACCGAGCAGCTACTCAAGCAGGATGGGCTCATGTTTGACGGTGATCCGGCATCACCGGAGGCGATTGAGTCTATTCTGTCAGCTATGCAAATCGGCATGGAAATGGCGAAGAAAAAGAACAAGGAGAAATACACTCCGAAAAAGTATAAAAAGGATTGATATTATGAATATTAAGCGGCTGGTGGATTCTCTGGTCAGAAAGTACAAAACACGGAATCCCTTTGAGATTATAAGTCATCTCAATGTAATACTTGTCTTTTATCCTCTTCATGGGGTAAAAGGATTTTATCAGTACTTTCAGCGTAACAATATCATCTATATTGATGAAGCATTATCCGATCAGGAAAAACTATTTGTATGTGCGCATGAACTGGGGCATATGCTTCTGCATAAGAAAGCGAACGCAATCTTTATGGATTCTCGGACACAGCTCAATACTACCAAGTACGAGATCGAAGCAGATCGGTTTGCAATGAGTTTACTGCTTTCCGATGCAGACATAGAAGAACACCTGGATTTTTCCACAGCACAGTTTTCGCGCTTGTTTGGATATAATAAGAAGCTAATAGAATTACGGTTGAAAGATTTTAATTAATGTGGTGTTTCTCGGAAATACAAGAGAAAAGAGGGAAAGTTTATGGGACTCGGAGATATTTTTCGAATCAAAGAATTTAAAAATGAAATTGCACGGCTTCAGCAGGAAAATCAGACACTGCAATCTGATAAATCCAATCTCGAAAGTGCAACGGCTGAAATGCGTAATCAGTTACATGAACTTGGTGCATTTGATTACTATAAAGTAAAGCAAATGACCGAAGAATTGCAAAGGAATTATGATGAAAAACAAACTAAGCTTCAGGAAGAATACTCAGAAAAGCAACGTGCAGCCGAAATTGACTTAAAAAATCATATTTCTGATTTAGAGCATACAATTTCTGAGCTTGACGCAGAGAGTCTCAAAAAAAGGTATAGTTTAAACGATCTCCGAATACAAGAAAGCAAGCTTAACAAAAGTTTAAAGACACAAACAAATAAACTTAATCGCTCAAAGGAACTTGTAAAGTCGATAAATTATGCTTTAGACAACTACTTGAATTATGAACCCTCACAAGATTCTATTAAACTTCCAGAGAAGGATCTGTCAGATTTGGAAGCGATTACGCCTTCAATCATTCTGAAACTTCATTGTATGGATGTAAAAGATCTTCGAAAAGCATATAGGGCAAATGACAAACAGATTAATTCCGTGTTAGAAAAGTACGCGGCGCGCTATACAACTAAAGCTAATCAGGCCATTTACAAACTAATGGTAATTGCATTGCGTGCCGAATTGCAGAACATTCTTTACAACCTCAAATATGAAAAGCTGGATAAGTCTATTGAAGATGTAAAGACAGTAACTCAAAAATATCTTAAAATCGCTGCCGATGGAAACCAGAGCATAGCTGGTACTCTAACAAAGTTTATAGGCGAAATAGAATATCTTTTTATTAACGCCGTAAAAATCGAATACAACTATTATGTAAAGAAAGAACAAGCGCGACAAGAACAACTTGCGATCAGGGAGCAGATGCGCCAAGAAGCAGAAGAGCGTAAAGCTTTGGAGGCAGAACGTAAAAAAGTAGAGAAAGAGGAGTCTAAATATCAGACTGAAATCGATAAGCTCAAAGAACAGCTCTCTGCTGCCAAAGATGAAGAAATGGAAAAACTTAATGCTCGTATTCTCACATTACAGGCTCAACTTGCAGAAGTTGTTGTTAAGAAAGAAGAGATCTCTAATCTCGCGAATGGAAAGGCCGGAAATGTTTATATTATCAGCAATCTTGGATCATTTGGAGAAAATGTATTTAAGATCGGTATGACAAGACGACTAAATCCGCAAGATAGAGTGAACGAACTTGGCGATGCATCTGTACCATTTAAATTTGATGTACACAGTTTCATCTTCTCGGATGATGCCGTAGGATTGGAAAGCAAACTTCATAATATCTTGAACGAAAAACGAGTTAACAAGGTTAATATGCGAAAGGAATTCTTCTATACAACTGTGGATGAATTGGAAAAACTTGTAACTGAGATAGAACCCACGGCTGAATTCAATAAAACTATGCTGGCCGAAGAGTTCCGACAATCCCAGTCATCTGACGAGCTATACACCTCTGATTATTCTCTTGATGACGAAGTTGATGATGAATAAGAATAACCTAACGGTCGTTGAAAAGGTATAACCGCTACGGCGTTTATATAAAAATATGTGGTGTTTCCTTAAAATACGAAGGAAAGAAGGAAAAAGTTATGAAAAAGAGAATCGTCGCAGTTATGCTGACAGGAATGTTGGCGGCATCTGTGACCGCCTGCGAGGGATCCGGAGAAGTCTCGGTCAACGAACAGGAAGTAGTAAGCTCGGAATCTAAAAGCATGCTTGATTATTCCCTTAACGGATATTCGTTTTCCGTTCCTGACACATGGGAAGAAGGCGATTCCGATAATAACGCATTATATTTCTATCCTGACACCGGTATGCTTATGGTTCAATTTTCTCCAATCGAAGGCGAAGATATTATGGACAGTGCAGTACAACAGGAATTCACACAAGGTTTAAGTCAATCTTATGAGAATTTCGAATTGACAAACGAATCAACTGTCCAAGTAATGGGGGAAGATGCTTACCAGCAGGTAATAAGCCTTACGAATAACGGAACAAATTACCAAAGTACGATGGTGACACTTAATTGTTCAGGAGGATGGATGACCTTCGCATTATTCGAGCCTGAGGGATCTGAAGGGAATTATTCAGAGGATTTTACTTCAATTTTAAGTTCCATAAAAACTGAATCCGGCGCTATATCAGAAGGAGAATCAGATCTTGAGGATGCTGACGCAGTTCTTGATCAGGTGCAAGTCGAAGCTGTACAAACGCTTGATGGATTAATGTGCTTATTCGTCACGAATAATAGTCAGTCCACCATAGATGAATTAGATGTGCAGATTAACTATAAAGATGGAAACGGATCTACAATAGATATGGATGATGATGGATTCGATATGGTTCTTCCCGGAAGTACCGTAGTGGCACGAATGGAAGCTCCAGAATCATTTTCGGACTACGAAATCGAAGCCAGCGTGGAACTTGGATCCAATCCATCCTATAAGAATCACGCGAATGATATCGAAATAAAATCTAATCAGGGTGATCAATGCATAATCGTAGAGATCACAAATAATTCGGATGTAGATATAGACGAAATCGAGTACATAGCTGTCTTGTATCAGGGCGATAAGATTGCCACAGTCGAGTATCCTGAGGATGTGATGGATGTTTCGTCTGGGGATACAGTAACAGAAAAAATAGAAACTTATAATGAAGAGTATGATCATTTTGAAATATACCTGAACCAGGCTCATACTTTTGGATTTTAAAAAACCGCCCCGGTGCGCCAACACCAGAGCGGAAAGATCTTCAAATTTTTACAGTTTTAAATTGACAGCTTTACTAGTATATCACTTTACACAATATTAATCAAATATTTTTTAAAAAAGTATTGATTTTTGACTACCTAGGGCATATTATATAGTTGTAACGAAAGTTACTAAGTAAACAAGCCTTAGGTGGTAAGCTTCCCACGATACGGGAGTTGCTGATACCTAGGGCTTTACTCGTTTAAGGAGGAATTTATGAAAACTGCTATTTTAGTAGATGGTGGATTTTATCGTAAACGCGCGGCATATTTGTGGGGCAAAAAAGATCCGGCGAAACGAGCGGCAGAACTTCGTGCTTATTGTTCCGCCCATTTACGGCACGAACAAAAATACGATGATCGTGGACTTTATCGAATATTTTATTACGATTGTCCACCTTTGGGTAAGACAGTATATCATCCACTGTTAAAAAGGGGTGTTGATTTCCGTCGCTCTGAGACATATGAATGGACAAACAATTTTTTCTCTGAATTAAAAAAACAGCGAAAAGTAGCTTTAAGGCTGGGCGAATTATCAGATTCTTATGCTTCGTATAAAATAAGCGCTTCCGCTCTGAAAGATATCTGTAGTGGTGATAAGAGAATCGAAGACTTAAGCGAATCTGACTTTTCAATATCTTTTCAACAGAAAGGTGTAGATATGCGTATTGGTCTTGATATAGCCTCGCTTTCATACAAAAAGCAAATTGACCAGATTATTCTTATAGCCGGAGACAGCGATTTTGTTCCTGCTGCTAAGCTCGCCCGCCGCGAGGGAATAGATTTTATTTTAGATCCGATGTGGGCAACCATAAAAGATAGTCTGTTTGAGCATATTGATGGTCTAATGTCGCAATGGGGCAAGAAAGATAAACAGAAAGAATAATAAAACCGCCCGGTACTGGTAATACCGAGCGGCAAATGACTACATTCCCGAAGGTTGATGCAGTACGTTCCGAAAATATTGTATCATCTTCGGGACAGCCACACAATCCAGAACATCCGTTCATTGGCTGGCTGTTATTTTTGTACCTATTTTTCATACAATTACAAAAGGGAGATGATATCATGTCAGAAAAGATCAAACGCTGTGCGATCTATATCCGGGTCTCAACTTCCGAGCAGATGATGCACGGGAAATCTCTGGAAGCCCAGCGCGAATATCTAGCATGCTATGCAAAAGATCACGGTATGATTACGGTCGGAGTCTATGCCGACGAAGGGAAAACCGCTCGGAAAGAGCTGAAGAAGCGAAAGGCGATCCACGCCCTGCTGGAGGACGTCAAAGCTGGGAAGATTGATGTGATCCTATTCTGGCGGCTGGACAGATGGTTCCGAAACATGTCCGACTTTTACAAGGTGCAAGATATCCTCGATGAATACGGTGTATACTGGATTTCTGCTTCAGAGCCCGGGATAAACATGGAAACCCGGGACGGCAGGCTGCAGCTCAATGTCGTGCTGTCTATTGGTCAGAATGAGGTGGATACCACATCGGAGCGAATCAAATTCGTAAATGAGGCATCAATCCGACAGGGGAAAGTTATATTCGGGGACTGCAATATGCCCCGAGGATACAAAGTGGGAATCGTAGACGGAAAGAAATGCATGGTGAAGGACCCGGACCAGGAGGATATGGTAAATGCTTTTTACGATTATTTTGAGAAGCACCAGAGCAAGCAGGGAACGCTCCGGTACATGCAGCGTAATTTCGATCCGACGTTTTCTTACGGAGTTCTGAGGACCATGCTGTCCAGCGAGTTTTATAAGGGTACATACCGGGGGATTCCCTACTGCCCCGCCTACGTCTCCGAGGAGCGCTGGGCGCGCCTGCAGCAGATCAGCAAGAAAAATATCAAGCACGCCCCGTCCGGGCGAATCTACTATTTTTCGGGGACAATACGCTGCCCTGTCTGCGGTCAGATCCTGTGCGGGACCGGATGCAGGTCCATCATTAACCGCAAAACGGGGGAGAAAAGAGATTACTGCTACTACCGGTGCAACAGGGCGATGATCGACCGGATCTGCACCAACACCCATAAGGTGAGCCAGAATCTGGTAGAAAAATATCTGCTGGATAACCTGGAAAACGAATTTGAAGCCTACAAGATCCGCGTGGAAGACATAAAACAGCAAAAGAAAAAAGAACCTTTGGTCCGCACAGAAGAGCAGATTGAGAAGGAAATGGAACGCCTGAACATCCTGTTCCAGAAAGGAAGGGTGTCCTGGGATTATTACAGCCAGGAGTACGACTCGCTTGAAAAAGAGAAGTCCGATCTGAAAAAAGTAATCATTGAACCAGAACGGGACTACTCGTTCATCGAGGAGCTCCTCCAGGAAGACTTCCGGGGAATATACTCTTCGCTTAATCCAGAGAACAAGCGGACGTTCTGGAAGAATACTATCCGCCAGATCCACCTCAAAGAGGATTACACTGTTGATCACGTCGACTTTATTTAGGCTGTCTTTGCCTAAATTGCTAACCCCGTTTGGCGCAGATAAAACAATGACTGCCGTTATCTCCGGAGAGGCGGACATCGGCTTCATGGGATCCGAGGCATCTATCTACACTTATAACGAGGGTGCCACGGACTATGTGGTGAACTTTGCGCAGCTCACCCAGCGTGCCGGTAATTTTCTGGTTGCCCGGGAAGAAATGCCGGACTTCACATGGGATGACATAAAAGGCAGCCTGGTCCTCGGCGGCAGAAAAGGCGGGATGCCTGAGATGGTCTTCGAATATATCCTGAAAGAGAACGGCATCGATCCCGAGACGGATCTTGAGATCAACCAGAACATTGATTTCGGTTCCACCGCCGCCGCATTCTCCGAAGGTCAGGGAGACTTCACTGTCGAGTTTGAACCCGGCGCGACTTCTCTTGAGTCGGAAGGCAAAGGCTACGTCGTTGCTTCCCTGGGCGAGGACAGCGGATACGTTCCCTACACTGCTTTCAGCGCAAAGAAAAGCTATATCGACGAAAATCCGGATATTATCCAGGGCTTTACCAATGCGCTCCAGAAGGGCATGGATTATGTCCAGACTCATACGCCGGAGGAGATCGCGAAGATTATTGAGCCCCAATTTCCCGAGACAGATCTGGATACTATCACGACCATCGTGACCCGGTATTATGATCAGGATACGTGGAAGAGCAACCTGATCTTTGAGCAGAGCAGCTTCGATCTTCTCCAGGATATCCTGGAAAGTGCAGGAGAGCTGGAACAGAGAGCGCCCTACGAAGATCTCGTCACCACCACATTTGCCGCAAAAGCAGCTCAGTGACACCGCAAAGTGTTCCGCCGCAGGATCTCCTCTTCAGAATTTCTTCTGCAGAATCTCCTCTTCAGGCTCCTTCCTGAGCTCGCCCGGAGATCTTTCCTGATTCTACTGGCACACCAGTCACTTTTTTACTATAATAGAGTCAGCGCACCGGAAGGAAATTCTTCCGGCCGCTGACTCTATCTGATCTTATCGGGCGCATACTTTCTTATCATGGCGCCGCAGAAAGGACTGAAATTATGATCGATAAAAGACTGATCCCTTTCGGGGGACTGAAAAAAGAACCATTCTCCGGGAGCCACCACGGCATGCGTTACTTCTTCCGGGGCGATGACGGAAAAAACAGTACTACATTCACTGTGTTCATCTATCCCGAACCATGGTGTTTTGAGGATACACCGGAGGAGGACAAGGAAAGTGCCACATTTCCCCTCTCCGATGAGGGAATGGATCAGGCGATCGCATGGCTGCACGAACGGTTCGAGGCTGAGAAGCCCCGATGGATCAATGCCTCAAAAGAAACGATGCATATTGTGAACAGCGCTCCATGATATGCATCGTTCCCTGCGGATATTCCATCCGCAGGACTTTTTTAGAAAACTTCATTTATATTTTATAATCTTCAAAATTTCTTTCAAAACTTGTCACAGGCGATTCACAATTCACTGCTATGATTAGATCATGAACAAAGAAGACGATGGCTGTACATACAGTCTTGCATGTATGGCCATTGGACTTCGCCTAATCAATAAAGAATTCAGTTCGGATATTCCTTTTCATTTTCAGGGAATATCTTTTTTATGTCCTTTTTCATGATATAAAAATACATGACAAGAAGCAGGCTTCCGGCCAGGACCCACGCCGCCGGACCGGCAAGACAAACTCCTGTATAGCTTCTTTTCTCCGCCGCGATGACCGCTACGATCCCTCGTCCGACCAGTTCGGCTATCCCGGCGGTCATGGGAAGGAATCCATATCCCAGTCCCTGTATGCCGTTCCTGTATATATTTACGACAGCCAGCGGAATGAAAAAGATACCAATACACTTCAGATAAATATCCACTGAATCCATGATCACGCCCACATCCTCTGACACGAACAGATAGGTCATATATTTTCCGGCGGTCATGATAAACGCCGCCGCGATCACAGAGTAGAGAATCCCCAGTATGGTTATGGAGCGGAATCCCTGACGGATCCTCCTCACATCACCTGCTCCCATATTCTGTGCACTGTATGTAGCGATCGTCGTTCCCATAGCCACATATGCCTGGGTAATGACCTGCTCGATCTTTCCTGCTGCGGTATAGGCTGCCACCAGAGTAGAACCCAGTATGTTCAGGGAACTCTGCACCATCATGGTCCCGATCGCGGTGATAGAGTACTGGAGCGCCATCGGCAGACCGATCCGAAGCTGTATCTTCAGCATATCCCCGGAAGGACGCCAGTCTTCTCTCCGCATTCTGAGTTCCGGAACCTTTCTGGCAATGTACAGCAGACACAAAAGCCCCGACACTCCCTGCGATATCACGGTCGCCACAGCTGCCCCTGCCGCCCCCATATGGAAGGCGATGATAAGGACAAGGTCCAGGACAATATTGAGGAGTGCGGAAAAGATCAGGAAATAAAGGGGCACCGTACTGTTGCCAAGAGCCCTCAGTATACTCGCCAGCAGATTGTAGAGCATCTGGGCCAGTATCCCGCCGCTGATGATCATGATATAGGCATAGGCGTCGTCAAAAATATCTGCCGGAGTGTTCATCAGAATCAGGAGCGGCTTCATAAAGATCATGAAAGCTGCCGTCAGGAGGATCCCTACGATCAGGGAAAGGATCGCTGCCCCCGCCACGGTCTGACGCATCGCTTTCAGATCTCCCGCGCCAAACTTCTGGGCAGTGAGCACCGTATAGCCTGCCGTCATCCCGACGGCAAACCCGTAGATCAGGAACATGATCGTTCCAGTACTCCCTACCGCTGCCAGTGCTTTTGTCCCTACAAACTTTCCTACGATGATGGCATCCGCCATATTATAAAACTGCTGAAATACGTTTCCAATGAAGATCGGAAGCGTAAAAGCCAGTATCAATTTCATAGGGTTTCCCGAAGTCATATCATGCTGTACTTTTCCGTTTTCCATTGCTGTACCTTCTCCTTTCACTCTTTCTGAACGCTCCTGCAGAGCATACAAAAAGGATACGCCGATGAATGACATATCCTCTATAACTCAGGAGATTATATAACACTTTTTTCCTGCTGTAAATATTTTTTACGAACTTTTTACGTTCATCTTCTGAGAAACAATATTTTCTCTTCTTCTATTTTTAAATAATCCGGTTTTCCCTTTTCCTTCAGCTGCTGGAGTTCATCCCGCTGGACAAACCAGCAGATCACTTCATCCGCGTCAGCCTTTTCCCCTGAGCGGATATAGTAATTCTGTTCAAAGGGGAGAGAAGCGCTGCTCACCGGATCGAATTTCAGCATATTCTCTCCCCTCTCTCCCCATACCGGGATAAAATCATGCGCACGGTATCCCATATATTCTGCGTCTTCCGGAACTGTTCTTTCTACATGCAGAACCAGGTTCCAGTCAACTGCTTCCACCGTCTCTTCCCCCAGCTTTCGGATTCTCGAAAAATTCTTACACCCGGTCAGTCTCGCCGCGGTTTTGTTCTCCGGATTCCGGAATACTTCTTTCGTCGGTCCTGCAGCGACGATCTTCCCCTGATCCATGATAAGCAGTTCCTCACTGAAGCGGTAAATCTCGTCCCTGTCATGGGATACCATGATCACTGTCCCTTCATAGTCCTCCAGCATGTTCACCATCTCTCTCTGCAGCTGGTCCTTCAGGAACATATCCAGCGCAGAGAACGGCTCGTCCAGAAGGATCACATCCGGCTCATAGGCCATGATGCGCGCCAGGGCCACTCTCTGCTGCTGCCCGCCGGAAAGCTGCCCCGGAAGCTGCTTTTCAAGTCCTTCCAGCCGGAATTTCCGCACCATTTCCTTTACCCTTTTCTCTTTTGCAATACGGTTTCCCTTCAGTCCGGCTCCGATATTCTTCTCCACCGTCATGGTGGGAAACAGCGCGTAGTTCTGGAAAAGATACCCTGCATTTCTCTTCTGTGGCTTCAGGTCGGTCCTGCTGTCACTGTCAAAAAGGACCCTGTCCTCCACTGCGATCCGCCCGGCATCCGGCGTCTCGATCCCGGCAATGCACTTTAACGTCATACTCTTTCCACATCCCGACGCGCCCAGTATCCCGATACGCCGGGATGTACTCCGGAAACTTACATCCAGCATAAAGCGGTTCAGTTTTCTATGTATCTCCACAGAAATCGCCATATCCTACCACCTCCCCACATTCTTCATCCTTTTCCCCGAGATCAGATTCATCAGGGAAATAATGACAAAGGCGATGATCATCACGATGACGACCCAGATCCCGGCAGTCAGATAGTCTCCGTCTTGTATGACCATGGCGATCTTCTGCGAGATGGTCCCTGTCTTTCCCGGAATATTTCCCGCCAGCATGGATGTGGCCCCGTACTCTCCCAGCGCCCTTGCAAATGTCAGGATCGTCCCGGAAGCGATTCCCGGTCCCGCTGTCGGGATGACGACTTTCCAGAAGATTTCAATATCTGACATGCCGAGAGTCCTCCCTGCATAGACCAGATTTACATCGATCTGTTCCATCGCCGCCCTGGCATTCCGATACATCAGCGGGAAGGCAATGACCGTGGCCGCGATCACACATCCAACCCATGTCTGCACCACCTTAAATCCGAACTGATCAAACAGGAATTCGCCTAAAAGTCTCCTTCTGCTGAAAAGAAGCAGGAGAAAAAAGCCGGCCACAGTGGGCGGAAGCACCATGGGCAGAGTCAGTATCCCGTCGATGACCGCCTTTTTCCCGGGTGAAGCCTTCACCACTTTTCGCGCCGCATAAATTCCCAGAAAAAAGGAAATGACCGTGGCCGCAACTCCTGTTTTCAGCGAGATAAACAGGGGGCTCCAGTCCAGTTTCTCCAGTATCTCCAGCATTTCTTTCATCGTCTTCCTCCTCACTGCGCAGCCGTCCGTTACCGCCGGAAAGGGAGCGGCGCACCGTACCGCTCCTTCCGTGTGCCGCTCCCTTTCTGCCGCATTTTATCTGTCTTTATTCCACATTTGTGTCGAAATAGTAGGAATCAAATACTTCCTTCGCCTCGTCTGAAAGTACATATGCGAGGAAATCCTCTGCCGCTGCAGTCTGCGCCTCGTCTGCCTCTTCATTTACAACACGTGCGATCGGACAAATAACATCCCCTGTCAGATCATAACTCACTGTCTCAAGGATATCAAGATCATCCTCATATCCGTATATATCGGAATAATAGGTTGTACCCACCTCACAGGAACCTTCTACGACTGCCGTGAGCACCTTGCTAACATTGTCCTGCTCACTGATCTCCACGCCGCCAAGCGCTTCTGATACTTCTTCTGTTGTGATGGACGCCGGATCATCCGTCTCCGGAAGGATTCCCAGGCTGATCAGCGCCTGTCTTGTATATCTTCCCACCGGCACGCTTCCGCCTGCAAGGGCGATACTCTCCGCATCTCCGATATTTTCAAGACCAGTCACGCTTGTCCCGCTGTCTTTCAATGTGATCACTACAACCTGATTGTTGACCACGTTGGCTCTCGTTCCCTCGACCATGAGCCCGTCCGCTTCCAGGTCATCCATCTGCTTCTGCGCTGCAGAGAAGAAGATATCGCACTCATACCCCTCCTGGATCTGCGTCAGCAGAGTCCCCGAGCTGTCCGCGTTAAAGGTGATCTTTACTTCCGGATGCTCTTCCTTGTACCGCTCTGCCAGATCTGTCATCACCGCGTTCAGGCTCGCCGCGATGAATACCTGGATCTCTGTTTCTTCCGCGCTCCTCCCATTCTCAGCCGCTGCGCCGCTGTCCTGTCCGTCTGTGTTCTCCGCAGTCTGGCTGTCATCACTCTCTCCGGAGCATCCTGCCATGGAAAATACCATCCCTGCTGCCAGTATCGCCGCTAAAATTCTCTTTTTCATCTTTCCCCCCTTCTCTCTGAAAAAACGTTTCAGGTCATATTTTTTAAATTCCTTTCTTCTCTTCTCAGAAAGACTGCTCCCAGCTTTGCAAGCCGCTTTTCGGTCTCCTTCGCACGGAATCCGCCGGGCGTCCCCGCCGCAGCGATCACTGCACCGATCCTCATCGATCACCTCACCGCTTTCTGTTTCTTTGAATAGTATGTGTTTTCCATGGGAAGCCTTGTCCTCAGAATATGGTCCATCGCATAGTACGCTCCCTGTACCGCCGGAGCCGTGGGGATCGTAGCGATCTCTCCGATCCCCTTTGCGCCGTAGGCGAAGGGAAGGAGTTCTTCCTTCTCCACATAGATCGCATGGATATCCGGGATCTGCGTCGAACGCAGCAGCCCCAGCGTGCCGTATTTTGCCTGGGGCACACTGTTTTTCAGAGGGAAGTCTTCTGTCAGAGCATATCCCAGCCCCATCAGTACGCCGCCTTCGATCTGTCCCTGTATGGCGATGGGATTTACCACCTTGCCGGAATCATGAGCCGCATAGACTTCCTTCACTCTGCCCTCGTCGTCCAGGATGACCACATGGGTGGCGAATCCGTAAGCCACATGGCTCTTCGGGTTCGGCACGTCCGCCCCCAGCTTGTCTGTGGGATCAAAGAACTCAGCAAGGTATTCCTTCCCCTCCAGTTTTTCCAGGTCGCCGCCGGTCTCCTGCAGATCCCGGTTCAGATCCGCTGATGCCATCCTCACTGCTTCGCCTGTGATCAGCGTCTGGCGGGAACCGGAGGTGGTCCCGGAATCCGGCGCCACCTCTGAGTTTGCGCCCATATTCCGGATTTTCTCCTTTCCAAGTCCTGTGGTCTCGGCGACCATCTGGACAAAGACGGTGGCGCATCCCTGACCGATATCAGATGCGGCGCTGTACAGTTCCACCTTTCCGTCATGAACGATCAGCTTTGCCCTTCCTTTGTCCGGCAGGCCTACGCCTACGCCGGCGTTCTTCATGGCACAGGCGATCCCTGCTCTTCCGGGATTGCTCTCGTAGGCGTCTTTCACGGCGAGAAGGGTCTCCTTCAGAGCAGTGGAACAGTCTGCGATCTGCCCGTTCGGAAGGACTTTGCCCGGTTCAATGGCGTTTCGGTAACGGATCTCCCAGGGAGAGATGCCCACCTTCTCCGCCAGCAGATTGATGTTTGATTCCAGAGCAAACTCACTCTGACAGACGCCGAATCCACGGAAAGCGCCTGCCGGCGGATTGTTCGTATAATAACCGTATCCCCGGATATCTGTATTCTGGTAACAGTAAGGTCCCACGGAATGAGTGCAGGCTCTCTCCAGGACCGGTCCGCAAAGCGACGCATATGCTCCTGTATCAAAGTAGATCTCACAGTCCAGCCCGGTAAAGATCCCGTTCTCATCGCATGCAAGCGTAAAGGTTCCTTCCATGGCATGGCGCTTGGGATGGAAATTGATAGACTCCTGCCTGGAAAACACGACTTTGACCGGCCGGTTCACCTTCAGCGCTGCCAGCGCCGCGATATGCTGGGTGGAAACATCCTCTTTTCCGCCGAATCCGCCTCCCACCAGCTTGTTTTCAACCACAACCCGATCCGGATCCCATCCCAGCATGATGGAAATCTCGTGCCGGGTATCATAGACTCCCTGATCCGAAGAGTAAACCTTGACGCCGTCCTTATAGGGGAACGCCACCGCACACTCCGGCTCGAGAAATGCATGTTCCGTAAAAGGCGTGCTGTATTCCTGTGTCACAACATATTTCGATTCCGCGATAGCTTTCTTCGCATTTCCCCTTGTGACATGCCTGCTCTGGCAGAGATTTCCCTTTGAATGCACCTTGGGCGCGTCCTCTGCCCTCGCCTCCCACACCGACGTCACCGGCTTCAGCTCTTCATATTCGATCCGGACAAGTTTCTTCGCCTTCTCCAGGATCTCCCGGGTTTCCGCAACGACAAGACAGATCGCGTCTCCCACACACCGCGTCACGCTCCCCTTTTCAATCATTACATCCCAGTCCTGCTGAAGGTGCCCCACCTTGTTATTGGGCACATCTTCTGCTGTGAGAACCGCCAGCACTCCCGGGAGGGCCTTCGCTTTCTCCGCATCGATCTCCAGCACTCTCGCCCGGGGATATCTGGACCGCACCGCCGACGCATAGACCATGTTCTCCAGCTCCACATCGTCCGGGTATTCTCCATACCCCAGAACCTTTTCCCTCACATCCAGCCGGAACGCTTTCTTTCCCACGCCGTACTCCTCGCCCTTCTCCAGCGTTTCCTCTATCTTCTCATCGCCCCGCAGGATCGCAGCCGCAAGCTGGATTCCCTCGATGATCTTTTTATATCCGGTACAGCGGCAGACATTTCCCTTAAGAGCTGTTTTTATCTCTTCCTCCGTCGGGTCCGGCACCCTGTCTATCAGAGCCTTTCCCGCCATGACCATTCCCGGGATGCAGAATCCGCACTGAACAGAACCTTTGGATCCGAAAGCATAGACAAATGCCTCTTTCTCCGCCTCGCTCAGCCCCTCTGTGGTGATGATACTGTGTCCCGCGGCCAGTTTTGTAGTCAGCACGCAGGATTTTACCGCATTTCCGTCCACGATAATGGTACAGGTGCCGCAGGCTCCCTCGCTGCATCCGTCCTTGACCGAGTGCAGATGAAGATCATCCCTCAGATACCGGAGCAGAGGTTTCTCCCTGTCTGTGCTCCGCAGAATACCGTTTACCATAAAGCAATAATTCTCTTTCATATCCTCACCCCTGCTCTTCCCGGGTTGTGAAAATCCCATTATAATCCCTGATTGTTCCCCTCGGACATTTGACTGCGCACATGCCGCAGGAAATACATTTTTCCTCATCGATCACCGCGTGATCATTCTGTATGCCGATGGCGTCCACAGGACAGTTTTTCACGCAGATCCCGCAGGCGATACAGCCTGTGTCACATTCTTTTCTCGTCTGTGCGCCGGGATCCTCATTGACACACGCCGGATAGATATTGTATTCCGGAAATGTCAGCCGGATCAGTTTTCTGGGACAGGCTTTCACGCACAGCCCGCAGCCCGCACATTTTTCCCGGTCCACTTCCGCGATCCCCTGTCCGTTGATCCTGACTGCTCCCGGACGGCAGACCTCCACACAGCTTCCTCCCCCAAGGCATCCCCATCGGCACTCTGATACTCCGGCGGGATAAAATGCCAGGATCTCTTCACAGTTTCCTTTCCGCTCTTCCAGCGGAACCTTCTCTTTCGCCCTGCATCCTCCGTAACACTGTACGACGGCCACTCTTTTCCTACGTCTCTGCGCCATTGTCTCATCTCCTCTCCCCGCCTGTCTGCAGAATGTCATTCCGCTCTCTCCGACGGTGATTCCGGTCTTTTTGTCACGACAGATCTTCCCTTCTGTCAATATCTTTCAATTCCTCCGGGTCAGCCTGCACGATTCGGAGTTTCTCCCTGTGTCTTTTTATCACCTGTCTTCCTCCCTTATCTCCGGAAAGTTCCATCAGTTCTCCGAAGAAACGACGATCCCAGAAAACTGGATTACCGGTCCTTGCCCCGCTGCCCGCACAGACAATGCTGCCCGGATGACGTGTCGCTGTATTAAAGATCCTCTGGACTGTTGACGTCTCCATACAGGGCTGGTCACAGACCGAGAAAAGCACGCCTTCCAGATCCGGATTATCATCCAGCGCTTTTTTCAGCCCCAGTCTCAGCGATCTGGAGATTCCTTTCTCCGGTTCTGTATTCCGGACCGGATACAGGCCTCTCTTCCGCACTTCCCGGGCGATTTCTTCATCTCCCGTCACGAAAAAGACCGGGAAGCCGAATGACTGCATCCTCTCCACCGTATGCAGATACAGAGGTTTGTTCCGAACAGGAGCGCTCAGTTTATCTCCGCCGAATCTCGTCCCTGCGCCTGCCGCCAGTATGACAGAGGCATATCTTCCTTTCATCCGCTCATATCCTGTCACCGCTTCGAGCACGCCGCCTCCGATGGCCCGCGCTTTATCGGAAATGGTATAGCAATGGGAAATCTCTGCCCTCGCATCGATATCACCGATCTTCAGTCCGGTTTTCACACGCGCTCCCTCCTGGAGCATTCCTCTTACGATGCCTGACATCTGGGCATATACCGGATTTCCGCCCGTAACTGCCACGAGCTGCCCCATTTCCACACTGTCTCCGATCTGCACTTCCGGCTCGATCCTTCCGTCCCCGGAGGCGCGGATCAGCCTCTCGATGGTATAGCCGCCCACATTTCCCGGAACGCCTGTATTCGGGATCGCGCTTCCTTTCCAGATGATATTCCCCAGCGTGTGGCCCCGCTTGGTCTCCACGACACAGTTGCAGTCGATCCCTGCCGTAAATCCCGGCCCGGTACCAATGACAAAGGGCGCGTCCGTGATCCGGGTCCCTGTATTCCTTTTTGCGATGATCGCATCCACGATCACATCCGGACAGAACCATTCCCGGCATCCTGCCCCGGGATCCACCATCACTGCCACATCCCCGGCATCCATGATCTTCTCGGCACCGTACCGGTCTTCTGCAAGGATCCCGTTCATATCTTCCACCCGGGCGCTGCCCTCGTACACAGCCCTCGATAATGCCACTGTACGCCGCACTGTGAGAGGCTCGGGGATCTCTGTCATCAGGATCCTGTGTCCGGCTCCATACAGTCTCGACGCGATCCCGGTAGCAAGATCTCCGGCTCCTTTTATTAAAATCTTCATCTTTCCTTAACTTCCTCCCGGCTCATCTTTGCTCTGCACAGGATGATACGATCACATCCCCTGTTCCCTGTCTCTCCAGAAGCCCGCATATCGCAAGCGCACTCTCTCTGAGCCTTCTGCTGTCCGCTTTATTCAGGACAACTGTGTATCCCGCGTTCCCGGGGCACGCCTTTCTTCCCGCTCTTTCCGAGGAGGCAAGAACAGCAATATCCTCTTCTGTGACCCGCTGCGTCTTCCTCTTCTTTAACAGGGCCGCCGCCAGTTCCGGGCGAAAACATACCTCATCCAGTCTCTTTCCCAGCGCATCCAGTCCGTATACAGACAGGACGTGAGTCGTCTCCGGAAGAATGACAGGCTCATGTTCTGCCGGAGCTTTAAGCGGAAGCCTTCTTGCTCCGTCCGCCTCAATGAGCACCGGGACTTTCTTCCTCCATATGCAGGGAAGGAACTCTGCCGGCAGACTCTGTATCTTCCCCTGCCCGGAAGGAATGCCCATCCAGACCTGGCCGTATTTTTTCAGCAGGCTGTCCATACAGGCTTCTGACGGTTCTGTCAGAAACCAGGGCAGTTCCTCCGCCATCATATGTGTCGTGGTCATAACGATCACCTGTCCACCGCCGGCCGCATATTCCCGCGCCAGTTCCCGGATCAGGCTGGTCTTTCCGCCCGCCCCGACGACCGAGACCACCGGGCACTCTCCGAAATGTTTGTTTTCAGAATCACCGGAAGTTTCCAAAGGCACATCCCGGGATTGTATGCTGCCGCCAGGGCCTCGGACAAGCCCGGACTTTGGCTCGACGACGTTGCAAAAAGGCAGAGCCTCCAGAAGAGAATCCTTCTCCCGGAGCCTGCCCTCTTTATACTGAAAGATCACCATACATTCTTTCCTGTTCCATGCTTCACATATTTTCCGGTCTTTTCCCTGAGGATCTTTCCGTTCTCAGCGACCAGTTCTCCCCGGAGATACACCTGTTCCGCCCGTCCGCGGATCTTCGCCCCCTCCATGGGACAGAATCCTGATGCAGACTGCTGATTCTCCGCGGACAGGGTCCACTCCGTTTCCGGATTCCAGACTACGATATCCGCGTCACTCCCTGATTCAAGAGTTCCCTTCTGTGGATAAAGCCGGTAAAGCCTGGCAGGATTTTCAGACAGATAAGCGCACATCTGCTCCGGCGTGATCTTCTTATCATTTACACCAAACTGCCACATCAGCGCCGGCCTTTCTTCCGCCCCGGGCATTCCGCAGGGCGTCTTCAGGAAGTCTTCTGCCCCTGCCGCCTTCTGGCTGTCTGTGAAACTGCAGTGGTCTGTGCTCACGGTCTGAATTCTCCCTTCTCTCAGAGCTTCCCAGAGTATCTCCTGATTTTTCTTCTTTCTGAGAGGCGGCGCCACCATATAGCGGCGCGCCTCCTCCGCCGGCAGGAAATACCTTCCCTCGTCCAGAAGCAGATACTGAGGGCATGTTTCCACATATACCGTCTGCCCGGCTTCCCTTGCCCGCAGGATCTCTCTGTAGCCAGCCGCTGTACTCAGATGGACTATGATCACCGGTGTATCCACACATCCCGCTATCCTGAGCAGCCGTCCCACAGCTTCCGCCTCCGCCTCTTTCGGCCTGGTCCACGGATAATCGGATACGTCTCTGCGGTTTCCCTTTTTCTTCATAACCTCTTTCTGCCGCGCACAGATGATCCCGTGATTCTCGCAATGAACTCCTGCGATGCCGCCCAGCTCTTTCAGCCTGGACAGCACCTCATATATGGTCTCGTCGTCCACGCGGTTGTCATAGGTCATATACATTTTAAAAGAGGAGACGTCATCCTTCACGATCTCTTCCAGCTCTCTGCTGATCTCCTCATTCCACTCTGAGAGAGCCAGATGGAAGGCGTAATCACAGGACGCTTCCCCGTCCGCTTTCTGATGCCAGTTTTCAAGAGCCTGCCCCAGCGACTCTCCCGCATACTGGGTAGCAAAATCAATAATACATGTGGTTCCTCCCGCCAGTTCCGCCTTTGTGCCGGTATCAAAACCGTCAGCCGTCACCGTTCCGCTGACCTCAAGAGCCATGTGAGTATGTGCGTCGATAAATCCCGGGAAAAGCAGTTTTCCCGTTACATCCACGATCTCGGCATCCCGAAAGGCCAGGTTATCCCCTGTCATGAGGATCTTTTCCCCCTTGACCAGGATATCTGTTTTCCGCATACCGCCTGCGCTGACGATGGTCCCCCCTTTAAATAATCGTTTCATCCATAACCCCTTCTTTCTGTTCAAACTGCAAGCCGTTTTCCTGCGGAAACAGAACTGTTCCCGCAGGCCGGACTCCTTTATGATCTTACGGCCTCAGAAGATACGGGTAATCCCTGCAGACCGTCTCCATCAGTTTCTGCAGCCCTTCCGGGATTCTGGTCTCTTCTCCTTTTGTCCAGACAGATGTCTCACCGAAGAACCGCACGCGGAACTTCATCCGCTCTCTGTCCAGCACTGCGAATCCCTGATTCTTGCTGTCTTCCATGTCCTTCTCGTCTGCAAACAGCGTGAACTTATCAAGATACGGCGCACTGTCATAAGGACAGAAGCTCCGGCAGTTTCCGCATTCGTTGCACATATAGTCCACATGGATGATCTGATGTTTGCCCATGCCCGGAACCCGGATGGAAATGTTCGCTCTGTTGGGACAGACTTCCACACAGTTCTCGCATACCTTACCGCAGGTGAGACATCTTCCGCTCTCCTCCTTATCCTCTCTCAGGTCGGCAAGTCCGCCTCTTCTGCTGTAGATCGTCTCCTCACTTATCTCCGGAGCGAAATCCCGGACAAGCGTTTCACCGATGACTGCCTCTGCAGCCTTAAGTCCGTCGCGGATCCCCTCCACTACCGTGGCAGGACCGCCCAGACCGTCGCCCACGACATAAACACCTGCAAGGTTTGTCTCACAGGTCTCTTCATTTACAAGAGCCCTTCCCCGCTCGTTCACATTGATCCCGTTTGCCTCATAGAATGAAGTCGGCACCCGCTCGCCTACTGCAGCGATCACAGTATCCGCCGGGACCTCTTTTTCTTCTCCTGTCTCGACAACGCCTCTTCTTCCGGATGCGTCAAAATCGCCCAGCTTCATGACTTTGCAGAGAAGTTTTCCGTCCTCCTGCTTCACCGGAGCCAGAAGTTCCATGAACTCCACTCCATCGTCCACTGCCATGACCAGCTCTTCCTCGTCGGCAGGCATATATCTCTTCGTTCTTCTGTATACGAGATAAGCGTGTTCCACGCCTCTGGTGCGTTTCGCCGCTCTGGCTGTATCCATTGCCGTGTTTCCGCCGCCGATGATCACCACGTTCTTACCGATATCCAGATCACCGTCCTTTGCCTTGAAATCAGCAAGGAACTGCAGCGCGTTTACCGGCTCCCCCTTCTCCAGGCGGAGCAGGCCCGGTTCATGGGCCCCCACCGCAAGGATCACTGCGGTATATCCCGCGTTCTTCAGCATGTCGATCTCTTTTATCTCCGTATTCAGGCAGATGTCGACGCCCATCTTCTCCAGAAGCGCCGCGTCTTTGTCAATAGAGTCGGTCGCGATCCTGAATTCCGGGATCACGTGGCGCACGACGCCGCCGAGAGCATCGTTCTTCTCAAACAGGGTGACTTCCATCCCGGCACGGCGAAGGAAGTAAGCCGCAGCCATTCCAGCCGGACCGCCTCCGATGACGGCCGCCTTTCCGCTTCTTGTCACTGCCGGCGCTGTCAGTTTCTCCATGAAAGCATCATATCCATTCTCCGCCGCGATCAGTTTCATAGCGCGGATATGGACCGGTTCTTCATAAAAGTTTCTCGTACATTTGCTCATACATGCATGGGAGCAGATCGTTCCCGTGATAAACGGAAGTGGATTCTTCTCCGTGATCACCTCAAAAGCTTCCTCATACCTGCCCTCGTTCACAAGCTGCAGATAGGCCGTGATATCCTGATGGATCGGACAGCCCTCTTTGCAGGGTGCGGTAAAGCAGTCGAGAAGCGGCACCTGTTTCTTCAGTTTTCTGGACGGAAGAGGCTTCACAGCCTTCACATGGTACGGACTTGTCTTTGCATCCTCTGCCAGTTTTGCCGTCTTCGCCGGATCCACACCTGCAAAGACCACATTCTCCTCCTCGAGAAGCTCCGCCATCTGAGTCATCCGGTCATATCCGCCCGGCTTTAACAGAGTGGTTGCCACTGTGACCGGCCAGATTCCCGCGTCAACAATGCCCTTGATATTGTGGTAATCCGCTCCGCCGGAGTAGGAGATACGAAGTTTTCCGTCAAATTCCTTCGCCAGCTTCGCCGCAAGGGAGATCGACAGCGGATAAAGGGACTTCCCGGACATGTACATCTCCTCGCTGGGAAGCTCGTTCTGCTTCACATCCACCGGGAAGGTGTTGGTGATCTTTACTCCGAACTCCAGATTCCTCTCCTGACAGACCTTCATCAGCCTGGTCAGCATGGGAACCGCGTCTTCATATTGAAGGTCATCTTTAAAATGGAAATCCCCGAACGCAACATAGTCATATCCCATCTCGTCCATGGTCTTTCTCGCGTATTCATATCCGAGCAGCGTCGGATTACATTTGATAAACGTGTGGAAGCCCTTCTCCGTGATCAGATACATGGCGATCCGTTCGATCTCCTGGGGAGGGCATCCGTGCAGAGTAGAAATGGTCACGGAGTTGCAGATCTCCCCGGAAATACTCTCGATGTCTTCCGCCGTCACATTCTCAAACAGATCTGTATGCTCCAGCAGATACGACTTACATGATTTAAAAATATCGGAATCCTGCGCCTGCTTCATGGTGTTCAGGAAATTGTCGATCTTCTCAGACCGGATCCCTGCCAGGTCATATCCCACGCTGATGTTGAACTGGAAGCCGTCCATGCTCCCCAGTCCGAACTCCTTTGCCATCACCTTGCACAGGAACCACGCTTTGATGTACTCCTCCATTGCCTGGGGGACATAAAGTTCTGTGGACCACTCACAGTTATAGCATTCGTCATCCGCCTTGATACACGGTTTGTTTACACAGGCGGACAGCTCCGCACCATCCATGACCTGCACTGTCTTCAGCTCAAAGAAACGGCTCCCCGTATAGTATGCCGTCGCAATGTTCTGGGCCAGCTGGGTGTGCGGTCCGGCTGCAGGCCCTACCGGCGTCTCCAGCGTACGCTCAAAGATCGTGCGGTTATATTTCGCATCAGCATGATACGGATGATGTTCTCCGAACACGGTGCCGCTCTGCTTTTTTTCTGTCAGGATCCAGTTCAGAAGCTGTTCAAACGCCATAGGTCTCATAATATCACTCATAATCGTTTCCTCCTGTCATTTGGTCCGGTGCATCTACTTTGCTTCCGGTTTGTCCTTCGGCAGTATCAGGTTCAGGATCACCGCGAAGATCGTTGCAAGAACGACCGGCGATGACGCAAATGTATTGTTGATGATAGACTGGAAACTCTCCAGGCTCATGCTCATATTCAGAGCGCTGTGGATGCTTGCGGACATCTGGTTCAGACAGCCGTCATTTAAGGAAACGCCCATTCCGATGGCAATGGCCAGTCCTGCAACTGTTGTATTTCTGTATGTCAGCTTCTCTGTCACGAGAAGCTTGATCCCCGTCATGGCAATGGATGCGAACACAGACGCTACCGCACCGCCCAGCACACACTGGGGGATCGTTCTCAGCAGTGCGGAGAACTTCGGGATCAGCCCTGCGATCAGAAGGATCACCGCCGCTACGGAGAACACTTTTCTCGATACTACTCTTGTGGAACCTACGATACCCACGTTCTGGCTGTAGGTTGCCGTGGGAGGGCATCCGAAGAATGCGCCCACAATGTTGCTTGCGCCGTATCCGATGATACCGCCGTTAAGCTCGTCATCCGTGGGAAGACGGTCCATGCCTCCGCTTGTTGTCGCTGAGAAATCGCCCATGGCCTGGATCGAATTGACCAGGAACAGGATCGCCAGAGGAAGGATCGCGGAGATGTCAAACTTCATCCCGAATGCGAGGGGCATCGGCACCTGGAACCATCCGGCACTGGACAGCGCGGAGAAGTCAACCATTCCGAAGCAGAGCGCCACCACATATCCGCAGATCAGACCGATCAGGATGGATGCAAGTTTAAACAGTCCTTTTCCGTAATGGTTCAGAAGGACAACGATGATCAATGTGATAAATGCAACCAGCCAGTTCTGCCAGGAGCCGTATACAAGCGCTTCTGTCTTGCCCTGCTGCTCTACCACCAGTTCGTATGTATTGGAAGAATTTCCCGCCATGTAGTTCACCGCCGTGCTGTACAGGGACAGGCCGATGGCAAGGATGACCGTTCCGATGACAAGGGGCGGGAAGACTTTGCGGATCTGACGGATCGTAAGCCCTACGATGATCGCCACCACACCTCCGATGACCATGGCACCGAAAATGGTATCCACATCTTTCGCCTGGGCTGCGATCGCCGTCATCGTCGGGACATATGCAAAGCTCACTCCGATGATGACCGGAAGTCCGGATCCCAGCTTCAGTTTGTTCCCATACAACTGGAGAAGTGTGGAGAGCGCCGCGAACACAAGGGATACCTGGATGAGCAGTCCCATGTTCACGTTTCCGCCCGCATTGTTTGCCGCGTTTGCGACCAGGATCGCCGGCGTAACGCATCCCACTACCGCTGCAAGGACATGCTGCGCTGCAAGGGGGAGGACCTGGCTCATTGGCGGGTTTCCGTTCCACTTGAAAAGTTCCGAATTGTCTTTCACTGTCTTTTTATCGTTCATTTTCTTTTTCCTTTCTTAGATCACATCTCGTCTCTGTCTGAATTTTTCTACCGGCTGTTGATCCGCCCGGCAAGTTCAGCCGCCGCCTGCCTGCAGTCTGCCATCACCTTTTCCACATCGATCTGTGTCAGCCGTCTGTCTTTCATGAGGACTTTCCCGTTTGCCACCGTGGTCACCACGTCGTGTCCTGTCACGCCGAACAGCAGATGACTGTTGATATTGTCTGCGTTCAGCGGAGTGAGCGGATCGTAATCCACGATGATCACGTCAGCAGCCGCCCCTTCTTTCAGGACGCCGAGTTCCGTTTCAAAGTACCTTCCCGCAATCTTCGCGTTGTTCTCAAAGAGCATCTGCGGAACCTCTCCCCAGGCCGCGTTTGGATCGCAGAGATGATGCTTGTGGAGGATATTCGCCACCTTATAGGACTCCATCATATCGTGGGTATATCCATCGGTTCCCAGACCGGTCAGGATTCCTCTGTGGACCAGTTCCATCGTCGGCGGACATCCGCAGGCATTTCCCATATTTGACTCCGGATTGTGTACTACCATGGTGTCCGTTTCCCTGATCAGCTCCATCTCATGAGGATTGATATAAATGCAGTGGCCCAGCAGCGTCTTTTCTCCCAGGATCCCATGATCCATAAGCCGGTCCACGATCCGCTTTCCATAATGTTTCAGGCAGTGGTGAAGATCCTCGATCCCCTCCGCCACATGGATGTGATAGCCGACTTCATCCGGCTTCTCCCGCGCTGCCAGTTCCATGGTCTCGTCCGAGATCGTAAACTGGGCGTGCATTCCCATCATTCCCGCTATCATCCCCGTGTCGTCCTTCAAGGCGTGACGGATAAACTCCGCATTCTCCATCACGGATTCTCTCGCCTTGTCCATTCCGTCCCGGTCTGATATCTCATAGCACAGACAGGAGCGCACCCCGGTCTCCTTCGCCGCTTTCTCGATCTCAAAGAGAGATCCCCGGATCGCGCCGAAGCTGGCGTGGTGGTCGAATACGGTAGTGACGCCGTTCCGGATGCAGTCAATATATGTGGCCATCGCGCTCAGATATGTGTCATGCAGCGTCAGATTCCTGTCAATAGTCCACCACTGTCCGTCCAGGATATCAAGAAAACCTTTCGGGTCATACCCCTTGATTGAAAGTCCCCTTGCAAATGAACTGTAAATATGCTCGTGAACATTGATGAACGCCGGCATGATCAGCCCGCCTTCCGCGTCAATATACTCTGCATCCGGATAAGCCGCCTTCAGTTCCTCGTTGTTTCCCACCTTACAGACTTTCGTGCCGTCGATGGCAACCGCGCCGTTCTCGATCAGCGGCTGCGCTGCGTCTCTTGTGATAACTCTTCCATTCCCTAAGATCAGCATCTTTTCTTCTCCTTTTTTACATTTGAAAATACCTCAGATTGCCGATGGCACTCGTCTGACCGCTCCTGATTTTCTGTGCATTTCGCACACGAATGCCACTCATTTCCTATAGAATACCATTAAAATTGTATAAATGCAACACGCGTTCAAACTATTTTTTAGACCACCTAAAAATTTTTTAGAAAAACTATTGACTCTTACTTTTTTTATGCTATGATGAGTTTAGAGACGCAGAAGATCTGCTGTTTCAGGACACCCTGTATCAGCAGGTGATTTCATTCAGAAAAGGCAGGTGAAACAATGTCCCGCCAGCTTGACTTTTTAAAGCAGCTCGCCCACGGACTGGCAGTTCAGTTTGGCAGTTCCTGCGAGGTGGTCATCCATGATCTGACCCGGAAAGATCTGGACAAATCGATTGTCTATATTGAAAACGGGGAAGTATCCAACCGGCATACCGGGGACGGGCCGTCCGGGATCGTGCTGGAGACACTCCGCAGCGATCCGGCAAAACTCAAAGACCGGCTTGCCTATCTTACAAAGACGGACGACGGCAGGATCCTCAAATCCAGCACTCTCTACATCCGTGACGAAAAAGGCAGAGTCGCCTATATCTTCTCCATGAACTATGACATTACTTCTCTTCTTGCCGTGGAGAATGTGGTACGCTCCCTGATCCAGACGGAACAGGAGGCCGACTCCTCAGAGAAAGAACATGATTCTCCTCAGCGGATCACCCACAACGTCACCGAGCTGCTGGACGAACTCATCGAACAGGCCATTGCCCGGGTGGGCAAACCCGTAGCGCTCATGAACAAAGACGACAAAGTATCCGTCGTCCAGTACCTGAACGATGCCGGAGCATTCCTCATCACAAAATCCGGCGACAAAGTATCGTCCCTCCTGGGAATATCAAAATTCACATTATATAGTTACATGGACAAAGGATGATCCTGCGCCGGATACGGCAACGGCAGCCATCACAGACGTATCTGTGAATGGATGACGGGGACGTATACGGCATAGGGCGGCCGCCCTCAGCCTGATGGAGCCGCAGGCGGATTCAGGCTGGTGCAGGATCATCCGCGACCAACTTCCCTGCGCAGGATCAAGGTAAAATTTCATTATAATAAGGAGGTTTCACAATGGAAACAATCAAATGGGCAGTGAACACCATGCCCAAGACAGATGACGCCAATCTGAAGATCATGGGACTTGACGAAGTCCGGAAAGCCCGCACATTCCATGAAAGCTTTCCGCAGTATTCCGTTACGCCCCTCGCGAAACTGGATCATATGGCAGCCCGCCTCGGTCTGGGCGAAGTCTATGTCAAGGACGAGTCCTATCGGTTTGAGCTGAACGCATTCAAAGTGCTGGGCGGATCCTTCGCCATGGCACGCTACATAGCAAAACAGACCGGAAAGGATGTATCAGAACTTCCTTATAATGTACTTACATCAGAAGAACTGAAAAAAGAATTCGGACAGGCCACCTTCTTCACCGCCACAGACGGAAACCACGGACGCGGTGTAGCATGGGCAGCGAATAAGCTGGGACAGAAAGCCGTCGTGCTCATGCCCAAGGGAAGCACTCAGACAAGGCTCAACAATATCCTTGCCGAGGGCGCTCAGGCCACCATCGAGGAATACAACTATGACGAATGTGTCCGCATGGCAAACGCCATGGCGGAGAAGACCGAAAACGGCGTCATGGTCCAGGATACAGCATGGGACGGCTATGAGGAGATCCCGTCCTGGATCATGCAGGGATACGGCACCATGGCAATGGAGGCGGATGAACAGCTCCACGATTACGGCTGCGACCGTCCGACTCACGTTTTCATCCAGGCCGGAGTCGGTTCCCTTGCCGGAGCTGTCCAGGGATATTTCGCAAACCGCTACCCTGAGAATCCTCCGAAAGTTGTTGTTGTAGAAGCCTCCGCAGCGGCATGCCTGTACAAGGGCGCCTGCGCAGGAGACGGTGGGATCCGGATCGTGGACGGCGATATGGTTACCATCATGGCAGGACTTGCCTGCGGCGAACCCAACACGATCTCCTGGGATATCCTGAAAAATCACGTGGACACCTTTGTCTCCACCCCGGACTGGGCGGCAGCGAAAGGAATGCGCATGCTCGCCGCTCCGATCAAAGGAGATCAGCCGGTGACGTCAGGGGAATCCGGAGCCGCTCCTTTCGGAACCCTGGCATGCATTATGACAATGGAAGAATACAGACCGCTGAGAGAGCACCTGGGGCTGGACGAAAATTCAAGAGTACTGCTCTTCTCCACCGAAGGAGACACAGATCCGCAGCGGTACGAATCAATCGTCTGGGACGGAAACGACAGATAGAGGCCGTTTCTTTACCATAGAGAACCTGACCACCACGTTCAGCGCCCGCACAGTCTTTGGGGAACCGGGAACACACGCTGACACCACACTCATTTGTAAAGGAGAGAAGAAACGATGGATTTAAACAAGATCAAAGAAGCCGCTCAGAACTATGAAAAAGATATGACCGCTTTCCTCCGTGCGATCGTCAAAAATCCGGGAGAAAGCTGTGACGAAAAGGCACACATCGACACGATCGCTGCCGAAATGAAAAAACTGGATTTCGATGAAGTCGTCATCGATCCCCAGGGAAATGTCATCGGCTACATGGGTACCGGGGACAGGATCATCGCCTACGACGCACACATTGATACCGTCGGGATCGGGAACATCGACAACTGGACATTTGATCCGTACGAAGGATACGAGACAGATACAGAGATCGGCGGACGCGGTGTATCCGACCAGTGCGGCGGACTTGTATCCGCTGTTTACGGGGCAAGAATCATGAAAGATCTCGACCTGATCCCGGAAGGCTGCAAGATCATGGTCGTCGGTACTGTCCAGGAAGAGGACTGTGACGGACTGTGCTGGCAGTACATCATCAACGAGGATAAGATCCGTCCGGAGTTCGTTGTATCTACAGAGCCCACAGACGGAGGTATCTACCGCGGGCAGCGAGGCCGTATGGAGATCCGCATCGATGTAAAAGGCGTTTCCTGCCATGGTTCCGCTCCAGAGCGCGGCGACAACGCGATCTACAAGATGGCTGATATCCTTCAGGATGTCCGTGCCCTCAACGAAAACGACGACGCGGATGAGACCGAGATCAAAGGACTGGTCAAGATGCTGAACCCGAAATACAATCCGGACTGGGAGGAAGCCCGGTTCCTCGGACGCGGTACAGTGACCGTTTCCCAGATCTTCTACACTTCTCCCAGCCGCTGCGCGGTAGCTGATTCCTGTGCCGTATCTCTTGACCGACGCATGACATTCGGCGAAACATGGGAGAGCTGCCTGGACGAGATCCGTGCTCTTCCGAGCGTAAAGAAATACGGTGACGACGTTGTGGTCTCCATGTACAATTACGACCGCCCGTCCTACACCGGATGCGTCTATGAGATCGAGTGTTACTTCCCGACCTGGGCGATCCCGAAAGACCACAAGGTCACAAAGGCCCTGGAGAAAGCCTACACTTCCCTTTACGGCGACAAGAGGATCGGCGCAGAGGAAACTCTGGAGATGCGCCAGAGCCGCCCGCTGACAGACAAATGGACCTTCTCCACAAACGGTGTTTCCATCATGGGAAGAAACGGAATCCCGTGTATCGGATTCGGACCTGGAGCAGAGGCTCAGGCGCACGCACCGAACGAAAAGACTTGGAAGCAGGATCTTGTGACCTGCGCGGCTGTATACGCGGCACTGCCGGGATGCTACTGTGAATAGAACAAATCAAGGAGGATAAAACAACATGAAAACATTACAGGATTACATTGACAAACTGAACTCTCTTAACTTCAAGGATATGTATAACGGCGACTTTTTCCTTACATGGGAGAAGACAGACGAAGAACTGGAAGCGGTCTTCACCGTAGCGGATGCCCTCCGCTATATGCGTGAGCACAACATTTCCACAAAGGTATTTGAGAGCGGTCTCGGCATCTCTCTTTTCCGTGACAACTCCACCCGCACCCGCTTCTCCTTCGCTTCCGCCTGCAACATGCTGGGACTTGAGGTCCAGGATCTGGATGAGGGAAAATCACAGGTTGCTCACGGCGAAACTGTCCGCGAGACAGCAAACATGATCTCCTTCATGGCTGACGTTATCGGAATCCGTGACGACATGTATATCGGAAAAGGAAACGCTTACATGCACGAGGTTGTTGACGCTGTGACTCAGGGAAACAAGGACGGCATCCTGGAGCAGAAACCGACCCTCGTAAACCTTCAGTGCGATATCGATCATCCCACACAGGCAATGGCTGACATGCTCCACATCATCCATGAGTTCGGCGGAGTCGAGAACCTGAAAGGAAAGAAGATCGCCATGTCATGGGCATACTCCCCGTCCTACGGCAAACCGCTCTCTGTTCCCCAGGGCGTGATCGGACTGATGACACGTTTCGGAATGGACGTTGTGCTCGCTCATCCGGAAGGATACGAGGTATTCCCGGAAGTTGAAGCTGTCGCTGCTGAGAATGCAAAGAAATCCGGCGGTTCCTTCACAAAGACGAACAGCATGGCAGAGGCATTCAAAGATGCTGACATCGTATATCCGAAGAGCTGGGCTCCTTTCGCCGCAATGGAGAAACGTACAGAGCTTTACGGGAACGGAGACTTTGAGGGCATCAAAGAGCTGGAGAAAGAACTCCTGGCTCAGAACGCACAGCACAAAGACTGGGCATGCACAGAGGAACTGATGGCTACTACCAAGAACGGCAAAGCACTCTATCTGCACTGCCTGCCGGCGGACATCACAGGAGTGAGCTGCGAGGAAGGCGAGGTTGACGCAAGCGTATTTGACCGCTACAGAGATCCGCTTTACAAAGAGGCAAGCTATAAGCCGTACATCATCGCGGCAATGATCTTCCTTGCCAAGTTCGCTGACCCGGCTGATATCCTCAGAAAACTGGAAGAAAAAGGAACACCGAGAATCTTCAAATAAAACATCATCTATCCAGTATTAGTTTAAAGCATCATCAGGAGGTATACAGAAATGTTAAAATATGTTGAGACAAAAAATGCACCTGCAGCTATCGGACCATACTCTCAGGGAATCGTTCTGAACGGGATCGCATTCTTTTCCGGGCAGATCCCGCTCTCACCCGAGACAGGAGAAGTGGTAGGCTCCACCATTGAGGAGCAGGCAGAACAGGTCATGAAAAATGTGCAGGCTCTGCTTGAGAGCCAGGGAGCTTCTTTCACCGATGTCGTGAAAACCACCTGCTTCCTTGCGGATATGGCAGATTTCGCCGCATTCAACGAAGTATATGCAAAATATTTCACAGGAAATCCGGCGCGCTCCTGCGTTGCTGTAAAAGCTCTTCCGAAAGGAGTGCTCTGCGAAGTCGAGACGATTGCTTCCGTGAAAGAGGATTGATCCGGGAGGCTGACAGATATGGAAAAAAAGAAACGAATCGTTATTGCCCTGGGCGGAAACGCCCTCGGCAATACCCTTCCCGAACAGATGAAAGCGGTTAAGATCACATCCCGCGCCATTGTGGATCTGATCGAGGAAGGCTGTGAGGTGGTCGTGGCTCACGGAAACGGACCTCAGGTCGGAATGGTCAACAACGCCATGATCGCGCTCACACACGAGGATCCTCAGCAGCCCAATACTCCCCTGTCTGTCTGCGTTGCCATGAGCCAGGCATACATCGGATATGATCTGCAGAACGCCCTCCGTGAAGAACTTCTGAACCGGGAGATCACAGATATCCCGGTGGCCACCATGATCACACAGGTCAGAGTGGATCCGGACGATCCTGCATTTGCCCATCCGTCCAAGCCCATCGGACGCTTCATGACAAAAGAGCAGGCTGACATAATGGCGGAAAAATATGACTACATCATGAAAGAGGACGCCGGCCGAGGCTACCGCCGTGTCGTCGCTTCCCCGAAGCCCCAGGAGATCATTGAGATCGGCACGATCCGCACCATGGTGGAGTCCGGAGACCTGGTCATCGCCTGCGGGGGCGGAGGAATTCCTGTCACACGTCAGGGGAATCACCTGAAGGGCGCCAGCGCCGTGATCGACAAAGACTTTGCAAGTTGTCTGCTCGCCAAAGAACTGGACGCTGACTTTCTCATCATCCTGACTGCGGTGGAAAAGGCCGCCATCAATTATGGAAAGCCGAACGAAAAATGGCTGGGCGACATCACTGTTGCCGAGGCAAAACAATACATAGATGAAGGACATTTTGCCCCCGGTTCCATGCTTCCGAAAGTGCAGGCCGCCGTCGATTTTGCGGAATCCAAGCCGGGAAGACAGTCACTGATCACCCTTCTTGAAAAGGCAAGAGACGGAATCCTGGGAAAGACCGGGACGAGGATCCATCTGTAATAATACGACACCTATTCCTTTTAAAAGTTAAACCCAAGCAAAACAGAGGCGGGAAGGAGAATGTATTGACACTCTCCTTCCCGCCTCTGTTTCTCTTTTCTCAGTTCTGCTCCTCCGCCAGCTTTTTCATGCCATAGTACACTTTCTCTGCAGTGATCGGAAGTTCTCTCACGATCACTCCTGTCGCGTTCTGCACTGCGTTGGCGATTGCCGGGGACGGGGTATTGATCACGATCTCTCCGATCGACTTGGCTCCAAAGGGCCCTGTGGGCTCATAACTGCTCTCAAACTCAACACGGATCTGACCCACGTCAAGTCTGCTCGGAATCTTGTACTGCATGAGGGAATTGCTGTAATTCTTTCCTTTCGCATTGTAGACAATGTCCTCAAACAATGCCATGCCGATTCCCTGGGCGATACCGCCCTCCGTCTGCACTCTTGCCAGGCTGGGATTAACTACCGTTCCGCAGTCAACCACGGCTGCATAATCCACCATTTCCACAGTTCCGGTCTCTTTGTCAACCTCTACTTCCGCGATCCCTGCCATAAACGGCGGTGGGGACGTGGGGGAAGAATATGCTCCGCTGGCAGACAGGACCTCATTGTTAAAGCACATCACTTTGTTTCCGATATCTTTTCTCGAGATAGATTTTCCTGTCTTAAGATCCGTTACCTTTTCTCCGTCAAACTCTACGTCATCCGCGGAACATCCCATATATTCCGCGCCTCTCTGACAGATCTTCTCCCGCAGTTTCTCGCATGCCTTTACCACCGCCATACCGGTCACATAAGTCGTACTGGACGCATAGGATCCGCAGTCATAGGGCGAGATATCTGTATCCACTCCATGTACAAGGATGTCTTCCATCCGGCAGTCCAGACATTCCGCCGCCATCTGGGTCAGGATCGTATCACACCCGGTTCCCATGTCCGTGGCTCCGATCATCAGGCTGTAATAGCCGTCATCATTCACTTTAACAGAGACAGATCCTGTATCCACACCGGAGATTCCCGAACCCTGCATCGCCATGGCAACGCCGACTCCTCTCACTTTTCCGTTCCCCATATCGCGGCAGGGATATTTCTCATCCCAGCCGATCATCTCTTTCGCCCGGGCAAGGCACCGGTCAAGCGCACAGCTCTTTGCTGTCTCCCCGTAATACGCGGGCATGGTCATCCCCTCCCGCACCAGGTTCTTTTCTCTCAGCACCGTGGGATCCATCCCCAGAATCTGAGCAAGTTCGTTTACTGCGGATTCCACTGCAAAGATTCCCTGGGTGGCGCCGTATCCGCGGTAAGCTCCTGCAGACATCACATTTGTGTAGACCACATCATATGTAAAACGAAACGCTTCCGGCGACCCGTACAGAGGGATGGACTTATGGCCGGAGAGTCCCACTGTTGTCGGACCGTGTTCTCCGTATGCCCCTGTATTTGACAGAGTATACAGATCGATTCCTCTGATATTTCCTTCTTTGTCCGCTCCCACACGCACATGCATCTCCATTTCATGGCGGGGCGAAGAAGCAGTCAGAGACTCTTCTCTTGTATAAATGATCTTTGCCGGTTTCCCTGTCTTCCAGGTGACAAATGCCGGATAGACCTCGCAGACCGCCGTCTGCTTTGCCCCGAAACCGCCTCCGATACGGGGTTTGATCACACGCACCTTATGTTTCGGGATATCAAGCGCATTTCCCAGGATTCTCCGGACATGGAACGGCACCTGCGTGGAGGAGACTACGTTCAGACGCCCGTAAGCATCCAGATAAGTATAGGTACGGAAGGTCTCCATCATGGTCTGCTGGTTTGCTTTCGTGTGGTACACCCTGTCCACTACATAGTCACAGGATGCCAGGACCGCCTCGATATCACCGGCTTCATTCACGCCGTGAGCGCACAGATTCCTCTTGTTGTCCGCTCCCACCGGACAGAGGGCCTTCCAGTTTTCCTCCGGGTGCACCAGTATCGGATTATCCTTCGCCTTCCGGAAGTCCAGCACCGGCTCCAGGACTTTATACTTGATCTTTACAAGCTTCATTGCCTTCCGGACAGCTTCTTCCGTCTCTCCTGCAACGATCGCTGCCGCGTCTCCCACAAACCGGACTCTCCTGTCCAGGATCAGCCGGTCATAGGGACTGGGCTCCGGATAGGTCTGTCCTGCCAGCGTGAACCGCTTGTCCGGGCAGTCTTTATATGTAAGGACACACTCGATCCCGGGAACTGCTTCCGCACGGGAAGTATCGATATCCTCGATCAGCGCATGGGCGTAAGGGCTTCTCACAATCTTTACGATCAGGCAGTCTGATGGTGCGATGTCATTCGTATAAACCGCTTTTCCGGTCACGAGCGCTTCTGAGTCCACCTTCGGCACTGCATGATTTACGATGTTCAGTTCAGATATATTTTTCATGCCCCTGCCCCCTTTCTCTCTTTCATATATTTCTGTATTGCTCTAATCTGTCCCATATATCCGGTACATCTGCACAGATTTCCCGCCAGATATTCCTGGATCTCTTCCAGACTCGGATCCTTCAGTTCCCGCATCATGGCAAGCACGTTCATGATGAATCCCGGAGAACAGAATCCGCACTGTTCTGCGCCTTCCTCTGCCAGGAACTTTCCAAATTCTGCAGCCTCCTTCTCCACGCCTTCCAGCGTCGTCACCTCATGTCCGTCGATTCCCGCTGCCAGCACCGAGCAGGAAAGGCGGGATTTTCCGTCGATCCAAACCGTACAGAGTCCACAGTTTGTCGTCTCACAGCCGCATTTCACACTCTTGCACCCGAGATCCCTCAGGACATTCAGGAGCACGGCGTCCGCAGCCACATCTGCCGTACGTTTTTTTCCGTTCAGAACAAAATGCACTTCCATCTTTTATCTCCTCTCCGCCAGAATCGAACTGATCTCACGGCGGAGCAGCACTTCTGTCAGATGCCGCCGGTAATCTGCGCTGCCCCGCATATTAGTTCCGTATGTAAACTCCGAAGCTGCCTCGGAAGCGTATTTTTCAATTTCTTCCTCAGAAGCGTCATCCGGTATCTCCCAGTGCTTTTCAAGGAGGGCCGCCTTCATCGGACGCGCTCCCACAGAGATATACCAGGATTCTTTCCCGTGCACGATCCCTGTCACAACGGCACAGGCGATCACCGGAAAATCTGTCTTTGTCCGGCGTATAGACTGGTACCGGAACTGCCTTTTCCCTTTTCTTATGATCACGGAAAGAAGGATATCTTTATCCGGCTTTCTGTTGACAAATTCTGAAAGGCGGATCGTTCCTCCATTATAAAGTTCCACAAACGTGTCCAGGGCAAGAAGGGCTGTCAGGACATCCGAAAAGCCGTATCTCCCGTAAATGCTTCCCCCTACCGTTGCCTGGTTCCGGAACTGCACCCCCACGATATGGCGCACAGCCTCTGCGATCCCGTCCCCGTACGCCTCCCTGAGTGCTTCGCACTGCTCAAGCTGACGCAGGGTGCACATGGCGCCGATCCGGAATACATTGTTCGTCTCCTCAATCTTGTCAAGCCCAAGAGCAGACAGATCGATCAACGTCTTGACCCTGGCATTTCCAAGGCGCATCCACATCATCCCGCCCTTGATCCGGCTGTTGCGCGCCTGATTCAGTTCATACGCCTCCTCAATGGTCTTTGCCTTTACATAATTGCTGATAGTAAGCACGGCGTCTCTCCTTTCCTCGTGTAAAACCATCTTCTGTTCCATTCAATAACCGCTTTTCATTCACTGCGAAAAAAAAGTGCAAATGATAATCTCGTCATTCACACTTTGGGCAATTTCAGCTTACCATAATACGCAGGAATTGTCAAAGGGGTCAGGCCCCTTTGTCCACCGTTTTCAGAATTTTCTGTCAACACTCCTTTCTCTTCAAATATCTTCCTTTTTTACCGGTGCTGTGTTATATTGGAACACATAGACCGGGAAC
>DWVT01000054.1 GCA_019120075.1 Candidatus Mediterraneibacter excrementigallinarum | reverse complement strand
TGATCCTGATGGTGTTCCCGCTGTTCGTTCTTGTGACGGATTCCTTTATGGGAAGCCGGGAGATACTGGAACGGTTCGGACCCGTCCTTGCAGGGACAGAAGGGCGGGCGGAGTTTGTGCTGTTCCCGCAGTATCCGACACTGAGGGCGTATGTACAGCTTCTTCTGGACTCACCGGAATTTTTTACGGCGTTCTGGAATTCGGTGTTTCAGACAGGAATGATCCTTGCGGGGCAGCTCGTTGTGGCGGTCCCGGGAGCCTGGGCCTTCGCCAGATACCGGTTCCCGGGAAGAAGGGCGCTGTGGTTTCTCTATATGCTGCTCATGATCCTGCCTTTTCAGGTCACTATGGTGTCGGGATATCTCGTGCTCAGTGCGGTCCATCTGATGGATACCCACTGGGCGGTCATACTTCCGGGAGTCTTTTCTACCCTTCCTGTCTTTATACTGAAAAAGACATTTTCCGCGATTCCGCGGGAGATCCTGGAAGCGGCGGAGGTGGACGGCGCAGGGGAACTGAGGATCTTTCTTCTTATCGGTATCCCTCTCGGAAGATCAGGAATCTTTTCCATAATGATCCTGGGATTTCTGGAATACTGGAACGCCATTGAACAGCCGATGACATTTTTAAGGACAGAGTCGCTGATGCCCCTTTCTCTCTATCTGCCGGATATCTCGACGTCGGATGCCGCAGTGTCGTTCGCGGCGTCCATTGTCATGCTCCTTCCGGCTCTGCTGCTCTTTTTCTTCGGGCAGGAGTATCTGGAGCAGGGGATCGCGGCGTCCGGGATCAAAGAGTAAAAACCGGCAGGGAACCGCGGTGTCCGGGATCAAAGAGTAAAAAAACCAGGAGGAAAAAGCAGGATGACCAGAAGAGAATACCGGAAAAAGAAGGCGGGAAAAGAGAAAAAGTGGTTTCAGAAAAAGACGGCGTTGAAGGTCTTTGGGGGATTCTTTGCGCTGATGGCGGCGTGTACTGTGCTCTCGAGAGCGGCCGCCTCTGTCCTGGTCGCCCAGGTTGAGGTGGAAAGTCCCACAGGGGGAACAGTCACCAGTACGTTTGAGGGACAGGGAGAGGTTGTACCGTCTGATGAAAAACAGGTCTTTCTCTGGGCAGAGCAGCAGGTGGAGAAAAGCGCGGCTCCGGGGACTGCAGTGAAGAAGGGGGACTGTCTTGTCCAGTTCCGGATGGAATATCTGGAGAAGAGCATTGATGAAAAGAACTCTGAGATCGATCAGCTGAAGCTTCAACTGGAGCAGCAGGAGGTGGCGGCCCGGGGAAGCAGCTATGTCTCTTCCGCGGACAGTGCGGCGAGGACGCTGGATTTGGCAAAAGCTCAGCTTGATGCGGCGTCGGAGAAAGCGGATCAGGCACAGGCAGCATATGACAGCTATGCAGGAGAAAGTGAGGAAGAAGAAAACGAGGAGGAAAGGCAGGCGCTTGAAGAGGCACTGCAGGCAGCGCTAAGCGAGCGGGACGCGGCGGCTCAGGCTGTGGACGAAGCCCAGAATGCATATGAGGATGCGGCGGCACAGGATGCAGCACAGGAAGCGAATAATGCCAGCGCCATGGAGTCGGCACGCCTTGCCGGGGAAGAGATCCAGGTCCAGATCGATGATGCTCAGAAGGAACTGGACGTGCTGGAGGAATATCAGGCAGCGGAGGGAAGACTCTGCGCGGAGGAGGACTGCGTGGTGCTGGAGAACAGTGTGGCTGACGGGACTGTCACCACCGGGGCGGAAGTGATCGTCACGGGAAGCGGAGAATGGCTTTTGCGGGGGAGTCTTGATGAAGACAGCCGAAAGAGGATCCGGGAAGGCGGAAAGGCTTCGGTCAGCATGGATTCCGGGGAGAGAGCCCTGGACGTAGAGATCCGCTCTGTGGATACAGGAGAAGGCAGCGGGAATACAGGAGGAAGTACCAGCGGGAATGCCGGGGGAAACAACGCGGCAGAAAGCGGAGGCTCGGAAAGTGGAAGCTCGAGCAGTGGAAATTCAGGAAGCAGTGGCAGCGGGACAGGTGGAGGCTCTGCCGGTTCCGCCGGCGTCTGGTATGCACCGGTGCCGGAGGGGACGGAGGTAAGCTATGGGGATACATTTACGTGGAAAGTACAGGTCCCGTCAGAACAGAACTACGACTGCAAGATTCCTCTCACGGCGCTCCGGGAGGACAGTCAGGGAAATTACTGTCTGATCGTGAGCGAGGAATCCTCGGCGTTGGGAACGGTCCAGAAGGCGGAGCGGGTTCCTGTCACTGTGCTGGAGAAGAACAGTGAGGAGGCCGCGGTGGATTCGGTCCTGGAGAAGACAGACCAGGTGATCGTGGGATCGGAAAAATATGTGGAAGAAGGTGACCAGATACGAATAAAAGGATAAAATATGCGGGAATCGGACTGGGCGCGGGCATCCTTGCCCTGGCTGCGGCAGCAGTGATCTCCTGGCTGATCTGGCTTCACGGGTTTTCAGATTATCTCTCGGTCACTTTTGAAGAGCCCTCTGCTACATATGAAGGATTCCGGAATTTTCAGGAGAGCAGTGACGCAGAGAAATTTACCTCGGCTGCATTATGGAATAAGGTGGGAGAAAGAGGACTGATCCTGGAAAGCACAGAGCGGAGGAGCCGGGCGTCGATCTATGGGATGAGAGGGCAGCTTCAGGCTGTGTTCGGGAATACGCTGGCAGCAGGACGGTATTTTACGGACGGAGAGGAAGCGGTATGTCTCATCGACGGGAAAACAGCGAGAGAACTGTTCGGAAGCCGGGATGTGACAGGGCGTGAAGTTCTTCTTGACGGAGAAAAAATGCAGGTTGTGGGGATCCTGCAGGGGGACCGTGGCATCTGCGTTATCCCTGCAGGGGAGGATGAAACGTTCTGCGGCGTTACTGTGAGGAAGCAGAAGGCGGAACAGTCCTCGGATACGGCGGTATCACTGATCGGCTCATATATGCAGGGGACGGCGGAACGTATTGTGGACGGACAGCTTTATTATATCCTTGCTCTTTTGAAGACAGCGGGGATCCTGACAGCGGCCACGGTCATTCCGGCGGTCCTGCTGATCATGGTGAAGGAGAGAAGGCTGGCAGGAGCGGCCGTTCTTGCCGCGGGAGTTCTTATCCTCGCGGTCATTGCTGTACAGATCCCGGCAGGGAGTGATTACCTTCCTACATACTGGTCGGATTTTGATTTTTTCGGAGAACTGCAGGAGGAGAAGGCGGGGCAGATTGAAAGCTTAAAGGCGCACCAGGAGTTCTGGCATGAGGAGGGATTCCTGAGAATGAAGGCGGTGGAAGGTATGAAAGTGTTTTAGAACTGTTTTTACAGGTGAGTTGAAACCGCTCTTAAACTTCAGAGAAAGGATGGATATTTAGAAGAAATTCTGTTAGAATGTGAGACAGCAGAGCAAAACGGGGTGATGGGATGACGATAGAACAGATATTGAAAGAGATTGTCAGGCTTTGTCAGAATCATTCGGCATCAGAGGTAATCCTGTTCGGTTCAAGGGCAAAGGGAACGTACAGGGAACGGAGTGATATTGATATTGCCGTTGCAGGAGCCTCTGAGTTTGAAGGTCTGAGGGAGGAGATCGAAAGTCTTCCCACTCTGTATACGGTTGACCTTGTAAATCTGGACGAATGTAATAATCAGATGCTTTTGGAGGATATTGAAAGGTATGGACGAGAAATTTATAAAGCGATATAGATCTTTCTGCAATTCTCTTGATTCTCTTGCAGAGGCGAAAGAGCGGGATATGAGTGATTCCTTTGTCCTGAGCGGAACGAGCGCAAAATTCAGTATAACCTTTGATCTTGCATGGAAAGTGATGAAAGATATACTTGTGCAGCACTATGCCATATCCGGATTTGTGGCGGGATCGCCCCGGGAGGTGCTCCGGGAAGCGTTCAAGGCGGAGATGATCAGCGGGGATGTGTGGATGGAGATGCTGAAGATCAGAAATCAGCTCGCACATGACTATGATGGAGCGATCGTGAAGAAATATTGTGTGAAGATCACGGATGTATATATTGACAAATTCTATGAGTTCAGAAAAAGAACGGAGGAAGTGATTCCGTCGGTAAAGGAATGAGCCCGTGGTTCGCCACTATAAAAGGAAACAGAACAGACTGCTGTCCGCATGAAAATATGACGGAAAGCAGCCTGTTCTGTTTATTTTGTGCGATAAGCCCAGCAAGCGGCTGCCGTGCTTGCACGAGCAGGCATTTGCTGGCCGATTATCTTTGCAGGGAGAAGGGAGACATTTTCCCGCCTTCGTAGTGCTGAAGGAGAAAGAAGGCTACAATGGACGCGCACAGTTCTCCTACAGGAAACGACGCCCAGACTCCGACTGCCCCGAAAAAGCGGGACAGGATGAAACTTAAGGGAATGGTGATCACAAACTGGCGGAGCAGGGAGATGATCAGGGAATTTCTTCCGTTTCCCAGCGCCTCAAAGGTCCCGGAGTAGATCACGCCTATGGTGGAGACCAGGAAACCGAGGCAGATGATGCGCAGTGCCGTGATCCCCGCGGACATCAGAGCTTCATCCGCGTCAAACAGCGAGAAGATAGGCCCCGGGATCAGCAGCGAGAGCAGCGTACCGGTCAGCATTAGGGCTGCGGCGCAGACAAGGCTGTACCGGATCGTGGTGCGTACCCGTTTTTCTTCCCCGGCGCCGTAGTTATATCCGATAATGGGGCGCATGCCCTGGACAATTCCGTTGGTGGGCATATAGATGAATGTCTGCAGTTTGAAGTAGACGCCCAGGACGGCAACATAAACCTCGGAGAATGCTGCCAGAATACTGTTCAGAATACTGATCAGGACAGAGGGGAGCAGCATCATGATACTGGACGGGATCCCCACACTGTAGATCTGCCGGATGATCTTCTTGTCGAACTTCAGATATTTTGGATGGATACGGACCGCATAGGGCTTCCTCAGGTAGACTACGATGTAGAGGAGGAAGGCGCCAATCTGTCCGATGACCGTGGCAATAGCCGCGCCGGCTACGCCCAGCGCCGGAAATCCCAGAAGTCCGAAGATCAGGATCGGGTCCAGGATAATATTGATGATACATCCCACGCTAAGGAGGTACATGGTAATCTTCATCTGCCCGATGCCCTGAAAGATTTTTTCAAATGCAATCTGAAGGAGAGAGCCGAAGGAGACGCAGAGTACGATGTAGGTGTAGTCGCATGCGTCACTTAACACTTTCGGGCTGTCGGTGAACAGCGAAAGAAACGGTTTTGTCACGAAGATGCCGAGCAGGATGAACAGGATACAGTGGAACACGGTCAGTGCCACACCGATGGTGGCAGAGCGGTCCGCTCCCTCCTGGTCGCCTCTTCCGAGACAGATAGAGATGGCGGAACTGATACCCACACCAATGCCCACTCCCACGGAGACAATGGCATTCTGGAGCGGATAGGCAAGGGAGACCGCGGTCAGCGCGTCTGTTCCCAGCCGGGAAACATAGATACTGTCAACGATATTGTAGAGTGACTGGATCAGCATGGAGAGCATCATGGGCATGGACATGGAGATCAGCAGGGAAAAGACCGGACGGGTCTTCAT
>DWVT01000053.1 GCA_019120075.1 Candidatus Mediterraneibacter excrementigallinarum | reverse complement strand
CGGCATCCGCATCCTCTTTTCAGTGTATATCCCGCATATTCCATTGCTGTCATGATCGTCAGGTCAGCCGGTACACTGTATTTCTTACCGAAAAAATATACATTTACCATTTTCTCCATGATATTTCTTCCTTTCCCTAGTATTCATTCGGCATCTCATCGATCTCATCGCAACGAAATACCGGGCCGTCTTTACATACATATTTTGATCCGATGTTGCATCTTCCGCACTTGCCGATTCCGCATTTCATACGGAGCTCAAGCGTCGTATACACCTGATCCCTGGAGAATCCCAGTTCCTCAAGGCCTGAAAGAGTAAACTTGATCATGATCGGTGGTCCGCAGATCAGAGCTGTCTTGTTTACATCGAAGTCAAGCTCTTTCACATAGTTCGGGACAAATCCCACATGTCCGTCCCATCCCTCCTGCTCACGGTCAATGGTCAGGTGGACATGTACGTCCTTCGCTTTCATCCAGACCTCCTGGATCTCCTTTAACTGGACCAGATCATCCGCAGAACGGGAACCGTATACAATATCAACGGTGCCGTAATCGTCACGGTTATCCAGCACGTAATTGATCACAGAACGCAGCGGAGCAAGACCGATACCTCCTGCAATGAAGAGAAGGTCTTTTCCTTTCAGCTTGTCTTCCACCGGGAAATGATTTCCGTAAGGTCCGCGTACGGTGATCTCATCTCCTACCTCCAGGCTGTGGAGGTAATCCGTCAGGACTCCGCATTTCTTGATGCTGAATTCCTGATATTCTTTGTTTGTCGGAGAAGATGTGATTGAAAACATACCTTCACTGACACCCGGAGCACAGAGCATTGCACACTGTCCCGGCATATGCTCAAAAAGCTTGCCGCCCTCCGGCGCATTCACGCGGAATGTCTTGACATCCGGAGTCTCCTGGCGGATATCCGTGATAATGCCAACCTTAGGGATCAGAGTATCCAGTGTATAGTTCTTATGGCAGGTACATTCACTCATTACTGCTCACCTCCCTGTTTCTCAAATGCTTTGATTACTTTCACGATATTCAGCGATGCAGGACATTTTTCCACGCATCTTCCGCATCCCACACAGGAGTACATGCCGTCATTGTTTGCCGGATAGTATACCAGCTTGTGCATGAATCTCTGGCGGAATCTCTCCTTCTGCGTTTTACGGTTGTTTCCGGCAGCCATCATGGTGAAATCGGAATACATGCAGGAATCCCAGCAGCGGTATCTCTGAACACCGTTCTTGCCCATATCATAGTCCTTGATGTCATAGCACTGGCATGTGGGGCATACGAAAGTACATGTTCCGCATGCAAGACAGGGTTTATAAAGCTCATCCCACAGCGGATCCTCGAATTTCTCCATCAGAACGTCCCCGTTCCATCCTTCCAGGGAAAGATGCATATAGGGAAGCTTCTCCACGATATCACGGATCGACGCCTGCTCTTTCTCTACAGTCTCTTCCGCACTGCCGTCTTCCTCAAGAAAGTCTTTCACTGCCTCTGTCAGCGCTTCTCCCTTCTCAGTGAGGGGTTTCCAGTACAGCATACCGTCGATGATCCATGTTGCCACATCAGCAGCAGACGGATCCGCAGCATCCACGCCGAACACCTTGCAGAAGCAGGTCTCTTCCGGCTCGTGGCACGCAAGCGCAACGATCGTTCCGTGATCTCTGCGCGCCGCGTAGAATGTATCCAGCGGATCTACGAGAAATACACGGTCAAGCACTTCCACACCCTTTACGTCACAGCTCTTCATGCCGAACACGACAAAATTCTGTTCCTTAAGAGCTTCCGGCTCGATTGTCAGTTTTTTCCCGTCCCTGATACAGGTATAGAGTGTCTCACTCTGCGGGAAGAAGACATCCTTCGGAGATTTTACTGTTTTCAGTGTATCAAGATCAACCTCTGCGTCCTCTGTCCACACACCGAAGTTTGTCTGTCCTGCGGTCTTCACCGGCAGATATAATTCCTGTTCTGAGGCAATCTTCTGAAATAATGCCGTCAGATTTTCTTTCGCGATCTTATACATACATTATCCCCTTTCTGCCACAATCCCAGGCTCAACATCCTCAAACCGGTAGTCGGTAAGAGGGGTTCTCGGTTCCAGATCAGCTCCCGCCTGATATTCTCCGTAGAACTCATTGATATCCTTGATGAATTTCCGGTTAAACAGGTGGAGCGGGATTCCCTGCGGACATACTCTGCTGCACTCGCCGCAGTCCGTACATCTTCCTGCCACATGGAAGGCGCGGATGATATGGAACATCTTCTCCTCAAAGGAGTCCACATTTGCCTTCTGGGCGCTGTCGAACTTGTTGCTGTCAAACACGCATTTTCTGCAGCTGCATGCAGGACATACATTTCTGCAGGCATTGCAGCGGATGCACTTGCTCAGTTCTTTCTGGAAGAATGCAAATTTCTCTTCCGGGCTCATCGCCTCGATCTTCTCCACTTCTGCGAAGCGGTCCGCATCCGTCGTCTCCTTGGACTCTCCGATAATCTCGTCATAGATCATGTGGTCCTTTCCTTTACAGACATGACATCTCTCCAGCATTGCATCTTTGTATGCACAGGTCTTCTCTCCATAGATCGTCTGGATCGTCAGCGTCTCCGCCTCATCCTCGATCTCTGCGCCGGAAATACTCTGGATTCCCTTGATGCCCATAGCTTTGATCTTTTCAATATCCAGTTTTCCTTTGCACCCTACACCGATGATATATGCTTTATCACGGTCAACACGGTGTTCTTTCATCAGTTCCTGGAAACTGTATGTATCACAGGGCTTCAGGCAGACAAGAGTCTTTCCTTCCAGCTTGGAAGCCTCGATCATATATTTACTTAAATTTGCTCCGCAGAAACCGTTGTAAACGAAATCCGCAAAGTCTTCTTCTTTCTCAAAGTAAGCCGGTTCCGGATTGTAAGGCAGGTCCCCGGCTTTCCATCCGAGCACTCTCGCCACAGTTCCGTCAGCCAGAAGCTCTTTCGCACGGTTAATTAATTCCTGCATCTTAAATCCTCCAATCTTACATTCTTGCCGAGGGATGTGATCTTGTCCACAAACTCATGCATAGTCTGGGAGAACTTTGCGCCCTCAGCCGCTGATACCCATTCTACACGGGTACGTCCGTTTTCCACTCCGATGTAATCCAGCATGGAGAACAGCAGTGTCATACGTCTTCTCGCATAGAAGTTTCCTGACGTATAATGGCAGTCTCCCGGATGACATCCGCACATGATAACTCCGTCTGCTCCTCTCTCGAATGCTCTTAAAATGAACATCGGATTCACACGGCAGGAACAGGGAACGCGGATGATCTTCACGTCAGCCGAGTAGGACATACGGCTGCTTCCCGCCAGGTCTGCGCCCGCATAACTGCACCAGTTACAGCAGAACGCAACGATCTTTGGTCTGAATTCTTCCTTCTTTTCTATCGACATATCGCATCCACCTCCGCTAAGATCTGTCTGTTAGAGAATCCCTGCAGGTCCATTGCTCCGGACGGACATGTTACGGTACATGCTCCACATCCCTGACACAGCGCGTCGTTTACGACAGCGATACGCCTTGTCTCGCGGACTCCGTGATCATTCACCTCTTTGTCCTCATATGTGATCGCTCCGTACGGGCAGACATTTGCACACTGTGAACATCCGTTACACAGAAGTTCATCGGAATGTGCCGTACACGGATTAGTCATCAGTTTATCCTTCGCAAGAAGACCGATAGCCTTGACAGCGGCCGCTCCGGCCTGGGATACAGTCTCCGGGATATCCTTCGGTCCCTGGCATACACCGGAAAGGAAGATACCTGCTGTGGGTGACTCTACCGGACGAAGTTTTGCATGTGCTTCCGTGAGGAAGTTGTTTGTATCGATACTTGCCGTCAGCATGGAAGCGATCTTTCTGGCATCCGGATTCGGCTCGATGGCAGCTGCAAGGACAACCATATCAGCCTCTTTTAAGATCTGTTTGCTGTCCAGAAGATCAGCGCCCTGTACGAGCAGTTTGCCGTTCGGCTGAGGAATGACCTTTCCGACCTGACCTTTTATGTAGTTTACTCCGTACTCTTCCACGGCTCTGCGGTAGAACTCATCAAAGTTCTTACCAGGCGTACGGACATCGATATAGAATACCGTCACATTTGTATCCGGATACTTATCGCGGATCAGCATTGCGTGTTTTGCCGTGTACATACAGCAGATCTTTGAACAGTAGCTCTTGCCTCTGTCATCTGCGCACCGGCTTCCCACACACTGGATGAACACGATCTCCTTCGGAGCTTTCCCGTCTGAAAGACGCTCAAGATGTCCGCCTGTCGGTCCGGCCGCGTTCATGATACGCTCCAGTTCAAGAGATGTGATGACATCTTTGCTCTGGCTGTACGCATACTCGTCATATTTGTCCAGTTTGATCATATCAAATCCGGTCGCAACGACGATCGCGCCGTACTTCTCTGTGATGATCTCATCAACCTGATCGTAGTCAATGGCACCGGCCTGGCAGACTTTGGAACAGATTCCGCATTTGCCGGTCTTGAACTTGATACATGCCTCACGGTCAATGACCGGAACGTTCGGAACCGCCTGCGCAAATGGTGTATAGATCGCGCTTCTTGTGCTCAGGCCGCGGTTAAACTCGCTGAGGCTCTTCTTGCTCGGACATTTCTCCTGGCATAAGCCGCAGCCTGTACATTTGTTCATATCCACGCTTCTTGCTTTCTTGCGGATCTCAACAGTAAAGTCACCGACAAATCCTGCCACGCTCTCTACTTCGCTGTATGTATAGATATTGATCAGCGGATGGGCGTTCACCTCTCCCATCTTCGGAGTCAGGATACATGAAGAACAGTCCAGTGTCGGGAATGTCTTATCGAGCTGTGACATTCTTCCTCCGATACTCGGTGTTTTCTCCACGATATCAACCGGATATCCTGCTTCTGCGATATCCAGAGCAGTCTGAATACCCGCGATTCCTCCTCCGATGACAAGAGCTCTCTTTGTTACCTTGCTCTCGCCCGGCTTCAGCGGTGCGTCCAGGTTGACTTTTGCAACTGCTGCGCGCATCAGGATGACTGCCTTCTCTGTCGCCTCTTCCATATCTTTATGGATCCAGGAGCAGTGCTCGCGGATATTGGCGATCTCTACCATATAGGGGTTTAAGCCCGCTTTCTCTGCCGCGTTTCTGAATGTTGTCTCGTGCATACGCGGAGAACAGGAACAGACTACAAGCCCTGTCAGATGTTTTTCTTTGATTGCTTTGTGGATCTTCTCCTGTCCTGCCTCGGAACACATATATGCATAATCCTCTGCATGGACAACGCCCGGCTCATGCGCCGCCATCTCCACAACTTTCTTTACGTCTACCGTTCCCGCGATGTTAGTTCCGCAGTGGCAGACAAATACTCCAATCCTCTGCACCTTTTATCACCTCCTGTATCTTCTGAACGCACTTACAAGCAGCTGCTGCGGTGTGTCGGGATCAAGCAGTTCCGGCACCTCATCCGGTGACAGATAAGTCTTTCCTCTCTCACGCACAACGATCTGTCTCGCCGCGTCGATCAGTTTGCCCGGCTTTACATCGCGGGGACATCTCTCCACGCAAGCAAAGCAGGAAAGGCATTTCCAGAGGGATTTTGAATTCACCAGAGACTCGATATCCTCGTTGATCACGTAGGATACAAACTGGTGAGGTTTAATGTCCATCTCGTTATAGGAGGGACAGGAAGCAGAACACTTCCCGCATTTCATACATTTCAGGGGATTCACACCACTGATCTCCTTGATCAGCTCTGCGCGGTTCTTTTCAGTCTTCACTGTGCCTTCACCTCCTCTTTCAGTCCAAGTGCCTCTGCCAGCAGTTCTGTAAAATAATAAACAGGCAGATTGCCGCCATTGTTCTTATTCAGATTATACATACACAGCGGACAGGCTGTGATCAGCATGTCTGCTCCGAATCCGGACGCGCTCTCCTCGATCTTCCGGCACATGTTCTTTGACATATCCTCTTCTTTCAAAGAGATATATCCGCCGCAGCACTCGTTGCGGTACGGATAGATCACCGGCTCAGCTCCGATCGCGCGGATGAAATCCTCCAGGATCTTCGGGTTCTCCGGATCGTCAAACGCCATGATCTTTCCGGGACGGAGAAGAAGGCAGCCATAGTAAGCCCCGATCTTCTTGCCCTTGAGCGGATTTGTCACCTTCTTTTTCAGTTCGTCAAAACCTACTACGTCGCGGAGCACCTCGAGATAATGGAGCACATTCGTCTCACCCTCATAAGGCTCGTCAAGCGCCATGTAATTGTTGGCTCTTGTACGGATATCCTCAACATTCTTCATATCGTCATTCACACGCTTGATCACATGATGACAGGCAGAACAGAGTGTGACAAGATCCTGCCCCTTCTCTTT
>DWVT01000052.1 GCA_019120075.1 Candidatus Mediterraneibacter excrementigallinarum | reverse complement strand
AGAATAAAGACATTGCCCTCATCATCCTGGATGTGATGATGCCGAAGATGGACGGCTGGCAGGTGTGCAGAGAGATCAGGGAGTCCTCAAAAGTGCCGATCATCATGCTGACTGCACGAGCGGAGGAGCGGGATGAGCTGCAGGGATTTGATCTTGGAGTGGACGAGTACATATCCAAGCCTTTCAGCCCGAAGATCCTGGTGGCACGCGTCAATGCGATCCTGAGAAGAACTCTCGGCACGGACGGGGGAGATATCCTGAGCGCGGGCGGGATTACCATTGACAAGGCGGCCCATATCGTGAAGATTGACGGCAAGCCGATCGAATTAAGCTACAAGGAATTTGAACTTCTGGCATATTTTGTGGAAAATCAGGGGATTGCGCTTTCCAGGGAGAAGATCCTGAACAATGTATGGAACTATGATTATTTTGGCGATGCAAGGACCATTGATACTCATGTGAAAAAACTGAGGAGCAAACTGGGGGATAAGGGCGAGTATATCAGGACCATATGGGGGATGGGCTATAAATTTGAGGTGGAATAGCAGATGAAGATGAGATTTTCTCTGAGACGGCAGATGACGGTGATCTTTGTCGGACTGCTGGCTTTTATACTGGGAGCAGTCTTTATCGTAAACTCAGGATTCCTGGGGCAGTATTATCTTTCACATAAGGTCCAGGATCTTCTGAATACCTATGATGCGGTAGATGTGGTTCTGGAACAGGGCAGTCTGACTGAACAGAGTACAGAGATCCTCTATGAGGCAGAAAAATCGAATATCGATATGGCAATCGTCAACAGCAATGCGGAAACGATCCTCTCAACAGCGAAGGACGGAAGCCAGCTCTTTCTCCAGCTTTTCCGGAATCTATACGGGAGAAATGACACTCCCAGCACGATCCTTGAACAGACGGACAACTATATCCTCTGCAGGACTGCAAATCCGGACAATACGATGGATTATATTGAAATGTGGGGAAAATTTTCTGACGGTTCTTTCTTCATGATGCGGAGTCCTCTTGAGAGTATCCGGGAGAGCGCGGCTCTGGCAAACCAGTTTCTGATCTATCTGGGCCTTACGGGGATCATACTGGGGGGAGTTCTGGTATGGCTCTTTGCAAGGCGGATTACACGCCCGATCATGGAGCTGGCAAAGCTGTCCGAACGCATGGCGAACCTGAATTTTGACGAGAAATATACGAGCGGCGGAAGCAATGAGATCGGGATACTGGGAGAGAATTTTAATAAAATGTCCCGGCAGCTCGAGCAGACCATATCTGAACTGAAGACGGCAAACAACCAGCTCCAGCAGGACATCGAGCAGAAAGAAAAGATTGAGAATATGAGGAGCGAGTTCCTGGGAAATGTTTCTCATGAACTGAAGACTCCGATTGCCCTGATCCAGGGATATGCGGAAGGGCTGAAGGAAGGAGTCAATGATGATCCGGAGAGCAGGGAATTTTACTGTGATGTTATCATGGACGAGGCGGGAAAGATGAACCGGATGGTCAAAAACCTGCTTACCCTGAATCAGCTTGAGTTTGGGTCAGATGAAGTAGAATTTGAGCGCTTTGATGTAGTAAGCCTGGTGAAAGGAGTGATCTCCAGCTGCGAGATCCTGATCCAGCAGGCAGGGGCGGAAGTCGATTTTGTCGCTGACGAGACCGCCTATGCATGGGCGGATGAGTTCAAGACCGAGCAGGTGGTGAGAAATTACCTGACAAACGCGATCCACCATGTGGAGAATGAAAAACGCATCGAAGTACGGGTTATCAAAGACGGCGACAAGGTTCGGGTGACAGTATTTAACAGCGGGAAACCGATTCCGGAGGAAGATGTTCCGAAGCTCTGGGATAAATTTTATAAAGTGGATAAGGCACATACACGAGAATACGGCGGCAATGGCATCGGATTGTCTATTGTCAAGGCGATCATGGAATCCTTCCACCAGAAATACGGTGTGAAAAACTTTGACAACGGTGTGGAATTCTGGTTCGAGCTGGACGCGGGAAATTCCGGAAACGGAGAGGACACTTTAACACAGTGATTCGGAGATACGCTGATTTGGGAAAATATTTTCTTTACATTGGAGCGAAAATGAGGTAAAATGCTAGTGTTGCATTAATAACTGAATATCTGAGGCATACGGCATGCCAGCTGGTGACAGTGGGGTCCGTATGCCTTATCTGTTATCCGGCGGGAAATGCCGGAAGGTTATCGGAATGGTGAGGAGGAAAACCAATGTACGAGAAAATTTACAGCTTTGTCCAGTCCGTGGACAATCTGGTGTGGGGCTGGGCGATGATTCTGCTTCTGCTGGGAACCCATCTTTTTCTGACTATCCGGACAGGATTTATCCAGAGAAAGACGATCACGAAGGGAATCCCGCTTTCCGTGTCAAAGGAAGACGGCGCGGACGGTGAGGTAAGCCAGTTCGGTGCGCTTACAACTGCTCTGGCATCAACCATCGGAACGGGAAATATCATTGGTGTGGGAACAGCAATTGCCCTGGGAGGACCGGGAGCTGTGCTCTGGTGCTGGCTGACCGGCGTGTTCGGCATCGCGACAAAGTATTCTGAGTCGCTGATCGCCGTGAAATACCGGGTGAAGACAGAGGACGGACGTATGCAGGGCGGCGCCATGTATGCTCTGGAGCGCGGACTGAACATGAAATGGCTTGGAATGATCTTTGCAGTGTTTGCAGGATTTGCGTCGTTTGGAATCGGATGTGCCACACAGGTCAACGCGATCGCAGAGGTGTGCAATACAAATCTGGGAGTCCCGGCGTGGATCGTCGGAGTTGTCATTGCCATCCTGACTGCATTTGTTATCTTTGGAGGAATCAAGTCGATCGCAAGTGTCTGTGAGAAACTTGTTCCATTTATGGCGGCTTTCTATGTGCTGGGATGTATTATCATTCTCTTTATGAACCGGGACTTTGTCATTCCGGCGATCACTACGATCTGCCAGCTTGCATTTGCAAGTCCGAAGACAGTTGTCGGCGGTCTGGTAGGCGGCGGTCTTAGAGCGGCGATCCAGTACGGAGTCGCAAGGGGGCTGTTCTCCAATGAATCCGGTATGGGTTCGGCTCCGATCGCGGCAGCGGCGGCAAAGACGAAAAATCCGGTGCGCCAGGCTCTGGTGTCATCGACAGGAACTTTCTGGGATACTGTTGTGGTCTGTCTTATGACAGGGCTTGTTCTTGTATCTACAATGATGAAAAATCCGGAGATCGGAGCGGCTCAGATCACAGACGGAGGCAAGCTGACAACTCTGGCTTTCTCACAGATTCCGTATTTCGGACCTTTTATCCTTGTAGTCGGGATCATTACCTTTGCTTATTCCACGATCCTTGGCTGGGCTTATTACGGTGAGCGCTGTGTTGAATACTTTTCCGGAAAGATCGGACTTATCCCGTACAGAGTATTATATATTGTTGTTGCTCTGATCGCGCCGGTCCTTGCGCTGGATCTTGTATGGCTGATCGCGGACGTGCTGAACGCGCTGATGGCGATACCAAACCTGATCGCGGTACTTCTGCTTTCACCGGTGATCGTGAAAGAGACAAAGAAATATATCAATAACCTTGACGCAGTGGACGATACACCGGTCCCGGTGATCAAAACCGGCGTAGGACACAAAAAGGAAAAATAAAAAGACAGGCTTCGGGGAAGTCCTTCGGAGGTTGGAAAGGAGTCGGAATATGATAGCGATCATAGATTATGACGCGGGAAATATTAAAAGCGTGGAAAAGGCATTGGATTTTCTGGGACAGGATGTGGTGATCACAGGAGAACCGGAGAAGATCCTGAAGGCGGATAAGGTGATCCTTCCCGGCGTCGGAGCTTTTGGAGACGCGATGGCTAATCTCAGGCGGACAGGACTGGACGAAGTGATCCGTCAGGCTGCTGGCAGAGGCACCCCGTTTCTGGGAATCTGTCTGGGACTGCAGCTTTTGTTTGAGAGAAGCGATGAGGCTCCCGGTGTGGAAGGGCTTGGAATCCTGAAAGGAGAGATTCTGCGTATCCCTGAGAAAGAGGGACTGAAAATTCCGCACATAGGCTGGAATTCCCTTCATCTGGAAAACAACGGCAGACTTTTCCGGGGGATAGAAGAAGGAGCATATGTCTATTTTGTGCATTCTTATTACCTGAAGGCGGCGGAGGAAAGTATTGTAAAGGCCTCCACGGAATACAGCGTACATATCCATGCATCCGTTGAGAAGGACAATGTATTTGCATGTCAGTTCCATCCGGAAAAGAGCAGTGATGTGGGAATCTCCATACTGAAAAATTTTGTGGAGCTGTAGGATCAGGACAGGAGGAGAAGTTTATGTTTACAAAGAGGATCATCCCCTGTCTGGATGTGAATGCCGGACGGGTGGTAAAAGGAGTAAATTTTGTTGATCTGAAAGATGCAGGGGATCCTGTCGAGATTGCAAAGGCCTATGACAGGGCAGGGGCAGATGAACTGGTCTTTCTTGATATTACAGCGTCTTCCGACGCGCGCGCCACAGTCGTGGACATGGTGCGGAAAGTGGCGGAGTGCGTGTTCATTCCCTTCACAGTAGGAGGAGGAATCCGAACTGTGGATGATTTCAGGGCAATCCTCCGGGAAGGAGCGGATAAGATTTCCATCAATTCATCTGCCATCAATACGCCGAATCTGATCAGCGAGGCGGCGGAGAAGTTCGGGAGCCAGTGTGTTGTTGTCGCTATTGACGCCAAGAAGAGGGCGGACGGTTCCGGATGGAATATCTATAAAAACGGCGGACGGATCGATGTGGGGATCGACGCCGTCGAGTGGGCGAAGAAGGTGGAATCCCTCGGCGCCGGTGAGATTCTTCTCACCAGCATGGACTGCGACGGGACAAAGGCAGGCTATGATCTGGAACTGACCAGCGCTGTTGCAGAGAGCGTTTCCATTCCTGTCATTGCCTCCGGCGGTGCCGGGAAGCTGGAACACTTCAAGGAAGCTCTGACTGTAGGAAAGGCTGATGCAGCCCTGGCGGCATCACTGTTCCACTATAAAGAACTGGAGATCCGCGAGGTGAAAGAGTATCTGCGGAGTGAGGGCGTGTCGGTGAGATTGTGATTTTTTTAACGGGTGCCGTGTACTTTTGACAAAGTACCTGGCACCTTGTGCGAAAGGATTCAGAATATTCTGATAAATGTAAAGGAGAGGACAATGGCAGGACTAAACGGAGACTGGTACGAGGCTTTAAAAGGGGAATTTTCGAAGCCATATTATAAGAAGCTGTTTGAGACGGTGAATCATGAGTACAAGACAAGGCTTATTTTTCCGCCGGCTCAGGATATTTTCAATGCGTTTCATCTGACACCTTTAAAAGATGTGAAGGTGGTGATCCTGGGGCAGGATCCGTATCACAATAACGGACAGGCACATGGGCTGTGCTTTTCAGTCAAGAAGGGCGTGGAAATCCCTCCGTCACTTGTGAATATCTATCAGGAGCTGCATGATGATCTGGGATGTACGATCCCGAATCACGGCTGTCTGACAAAGTGGGCTGAGCAGGGAGTGCTCATGCTGAATACAGTGCTGACGGTACGGGCTCACCAGGCAAATTCTCACAGGGGGATTGGCTGGGAAGAGTTTACGGACGCCGCGATCACCGTGCTCAACGCACAGGACAGGCCGATCGTGTTTATCCTGTGGGGAGCACCGGCTCAGAGGAAGAAGGCAATGCTGAACAATCCGAAGCATCTGATCCTGACAGCGCCCCATCCGAGCCCGTTGTCGGCGTTCCGGGGGTTCTTTGGAAGCCGGCCATTCAGCCAGACAAATGCGTTTCTGGAGAAGAACGGGATCGAGCCGATCGACTGGCAGATCGACTAAAAAAATTCTTGCAATTTAAACTGAATGGCGGTATAATATCAACCGTAGCAGTTGCAGATGTAGTTCATTGGTAGAACTCCAGCTTCCCAAGCTGGCGAGGCGGGTTCGATTCCCGTCATCTGCTTCGAACTTTCCCCGAGAGATGCCGAAAACACGGCGTTTCCGGGGATTTTCTTTATATCGATTTCGGAAAAGTGGCACAAAAGGGGCAAACTAAATTAATCTTATGTCCCTTAGACGTTCATTCTCCTTTTCTTTCAGCTTCTCTGTAACATGCAGATATATCTCGCGTGTCACACGGCTGTTTGCATGTCCGAGTCGCCGCGATATCGTATCGATATCAACTCCCTGTTCCATTAAAAGGCTGGCGTGTGTATGGCGCAGTGTATGTGGCGTAATCCGACGGCCGATGATCCGCTCAGAGTTCTCTCGGAGATATTTCGCATAGCAGTCAAACTCTATCCGTTCCCGCTTTGATCCCGGGAAGAATACTACGCTCATCGGAAGGACGATATTGCCAGACAGTCTCTCGGCCTTCAGGCGTCGGCAGAGCTGGTACAACTGATTCTGCATGTATACGTCACGGGTGGATGTGGCCGTCTTGGTTGATGTCACGATATCGTGAGCAGCATCATAAGTTTTTGACACATGGATTAAACGCGTCTTCAAATCGACATCCGGCAGATCCAGAGCGGCGGCCTCGCCGAATCGCAGACCGGACAAAGAGAGAAACTCCGTCAAATCTTTCCATTTCTTCACTGTCATTCCATTAAGAAGGGCAGACAGCTCAGACGATTCCAGAAACTTCCCTTCGATCTTTGTCCGATGAGGGATGTCCCTGAATTTCTCCAGCTTATCCAGATATGAGATATCGGATAAATAATCATTGCGGTATCCCCAGCGCATCAATGCCTTAAAACGAGTTAAAAATTCATTTAAAGTAACTGGGGCTTTGCCAGTGGCAAGAAATGATTCTCGAACATATCCGGCGTTTAACTTATTTACGATAGAGTCAGCGCCAAGGATCTCCATGATTGAATTA
>DWVT01000051.1 GCA_019120075.1 Candidatus Mediterraneibacter excrementigallinarum | reverse complement strand
CATCGTGAAAAAAGAAGGGCTGAATTTCCTGGGATGGAGAGAAGTGCCGATCCATCCGGAAATCCTTGGAAAAACCGCAGTAGACTGTATGCCGTGTATCATGCAGGCGTTCATTGAGAGGCCGAAAAAAGTGGAAAAGGGCCTTCCCTTTGACCGAAGACTGTATATTGTCAGAAGAATCTTTGAGCAGAGCAGTGACGATACTTATGTAGTATCTCTTTCCAGCAGGACGATCGTTTACAAAGGAATGTTCCTTGTGGGTCAGCTGAGACTGTTCTTTGAGGATCTGCAGGATGAGGATTTTGAGTCCGCGATCGCCATGGTGCATTCCAGATTCAGTACCAATACCTCTCCGAGCTGGCAGCGGGCACATCCGAACCGTTTTATTGTACACAACGGAGAGATCAATACGATCCGGGGAAATGTAGATAAGATGCGCGCCCGTGAAGAGACGATGGAGTCCGGAGCTCTGAAGGGAGAACTGCACAAAGTTCTTCCGGCGATCAATACGTCAGGATCGGATTCTGCAATGCTGGATAACGCTCTTGAGTTCATGGTCATGAGTGGAATGGAACTTCCCCTTGCTGTGATGATCGCGATCCCGGAACCCTGGGTGAACAACCGGAGCATGTCTCAGAACAAGAAAGACTTCTATCAGTATTATGCGACCATGATGGAGCCATGGGACGGTCCTGCGTCAATCCTCTTTTCAGACGGAGATATCATGGGCGCCGTCCTGGACCGGAACGGTCTGAGACCTTCCAGATATTACATCACGGATGATGATAACCTGATCCTCTCCTCCGAGGTCGGAGTCCTGGATATTGATCCGGGAAAGATCCTGGTGAAAGAGAGACTTCATCCCGGCAAGATGCTCCTCGTAGATACAGTTGCCGGAAGAGTGATCGGGGACGAGGAACTGAAAGAAAAATATGCGAACGAGGAACCTTACGGAGAATGGCTTGACCGGAACCTGATCGAGCTGAAAGATCTGAAGATCCCGAACAAGGATATCCCGAAATACACGAGAGAAGAGTGCACCCGCCTCCAGAAAGCGTTCGGATACGCCTATGAGGATGTGAAAACATCGATCCTCACTATGGCAAAGAACGGGGGAGAGGGAATTGCGGCGATGGGAATCGATATCCCGCTTGCTGTGCTCTCGAAAAAAAGACAGCCTCTGTTCGGTTATTTCAAACAGCTTTTTGCGCAGGTCACAAATCCGCCGATCGACTCGATCCGTGAGGAGATCGTCACCTCGACGACGATCTATGTGGGGCGGGACGGAAACCTTCTGGAAAAGAAGGAAGAGAACTGCAAGATGCTCCGCGTGAATAACCCGATCCTGACGAATACGGACCTTCTGAAGATCAAGAACATGAATGTAGATGGATTCAAGGTTGCAGAGATCCCGATCACATACTATAAGAATACAAGCCTTGAAAAGGCTATTGAGTACCTTTTCATCGAAGTAGACCGCGTAATCCGCGAGGGCGCTAATATCCTGATCCTGACAGACCGGGATGTAGATGAATATCATGTTGCGATCCCATCCCTTCTGGCAGTGTCCGGACTGCAGCAGCATCTGGTCCGCACAAAGAAGAGAACTTCCGTGGCCATGATCCTGGAAAGCGGGGAGCCGAGAGAAGTGCATCACTTCGCGACGCTGCTTGGATACGGAGCCTGCGCGATCAATCCTTACCTGGCTCACGAGTCCATCCGTCAGCTTATCGATGCGAGACTTCTGCACAAAGATTATTATGCGGCGGTGGATGACTACAACGCCGCAGTGCTCCACGGCATTGTGAAGATCGCCTCCAAGATGGGAATCTCAACGATACAGTCCTATCAGGGAGCCAAGATCTTTGAGGCTATCGGACTGAAGGAAGACTTTATCAACCGGTACTTCACGGATACTGTGAGCCGTGTGGGAGGAATCGGCATCGAGGAGATTGCCAAAGACTATGCGGAGTTCCATACCCAAGCGTTCGATCCTCTGGGACTGGACAGTGATATGACACTGGACAGCCTTGGAAGACATAAATATAAGAGCGGCGGGGAGGAGCATCTCTACAATCCGCAGACGATCCATATGCTTCAGCAGTCCACGAGACGGGGAGACTATGATATGTTCAAACAGTATACCCATATGGTGGACGAGGAAGGCGAGAAGATCAACCTGAGAGGACAGCTTGACTTCAACTATCCGAAGAAAGGCGTGCCGATCGAGGAAGTGGAGAGTGTGGATTCCATTGTGACCCGCTTCAAGACAGGCGCCATGTCCTACGGGTCTATCTCCAAGGAAGCTCATGAGACGCTTGCCATTGCCATGAACACTCTTCATGGAAAGTCCAACAGCGGTGAGGGCGGTGAAGAGATCGAGCGTCTTGGCACCAACCGAAGCTCCGCGATCAAGCAGGTCGCTTCCGGACGTTTTGGCGTTACTTCCAGATATCTGGTCAGCGCCCAGGAGATCCAGATCAAGATGGCGCAGGGAGCGAAACCTGGAGAAGGTGGACACCTTCCGGGAGGAAAGGTATATCCCTGGATTGCAAATACCCGTCACTCCACACCGGGCGTGAGCCTGATCTCACCTCCGCCGCACCATGACATTTACTCTATCGAGGATCTGGCGCAGCTCATCTATGACTGCAAGAATGCAAACAAGAACGCAAGGATCTCTGTCAAGCTTGTGTCTGAGGCAGGAGTCGGAACCGTTGCGGCAGGTGTTGCAAAGGCAGGAGCCGGCGTTATCCTGATCTCCGGTTACGACGGCGGAACCGGAGCGGCTCCGAGAAGTTCTATCCAGAACGCGGGACTTCCCTGGGAGCTGGGACTGGCGGAGACACACCAGACTCTGATCCAGAACGGCCTGAGAGAGAGGGTGCGCATCGAGACAGACGGAAAGCTGATGAGCGGACGTGACGTTGCCATCGCAGCGCTGCTCGGAGCAGAAGAATTTGGATTCGCCACCGCTCCGCTGGTGACTATGGGATGCGTCATGATGCGTGTCTGCAACCTGGATACCTGCCCGGTAGGCGTGGCGACACAGAATCCGGAACTGAGGAAACGTTTTACAGGAAAACCGGAGTATGTCATCAACTTTATGCGTTTTATCGCTCAGGAGCTGAGAGAATATATGGCGAAACTGGGCGTGCGCACAGTGGACGAACTGGTAGGACGTACAGATCTTCTGAAAGTGAAGGAAGATCCAACATCCAGCCGTGCTGCGACGCTGGATCTGAGCAGTGTGCTCTATAATCCGTATGCGAAAGAGAAAAAGGGCATGATCTTCAATCCGAAGAAGGTCTATGACTTTGAACTGGAGAAGACACTGGATGAGAGAGTGCTTGTGAAACAGCTTCTTCCTGCGCTTGAAAAAGGCCAGAAGAGGAGCATTGAGGTAGATGTGACCAACACGGACCGTACCTTTGGAACAATCTTCGGCTCTGAAATCACAAGGAGATATCCGGATGGACTTCCGGAGGACAGTTTTGTGATCCAGTGTAAAGGTGCAGGCGGTCAGAGTTTCGGAGCATTTATCCCGAAAGGACTTACTCTGGAACTGACGGGAGACAGCAACGACTACTTCGGAAAAGGCCTTTCCGGCGGAAAGCTTGTTGTATGCCCGCCGAACGGGATCAAGTTCAAAGCGGATGAGAATATTATAATAGGAAACGTTGCATTCTATGGCGCGACCAGCGGCAAGGCGTTCATCGGCGGTGTGGCAGGCGAAAGATTCTGCGTCAGGAACTCCGGCGTGAGGGCGGTCGTGGAAGGAGTCGGCGACCATGGATGCGAGTATATGACCGGAGGATGTGTCGTTGTCCTGGGACAGGTAGGAAAGAACTTTGCGGCAGGAATGAGCGGCGGTATCGCCTATGTTCTTGACATGGACAGCCGTCTGTATATGAAGGTCAACAAGGACATGGTCAATATCGAGCGTGTGACAGACAAATATGATGTTCAGGAATTAAAGAGCATGATTCAGGAGCATGTCTCCTATACAAACTCCGAGATCGGAAAGAAGATCCTCGACAACTTTGACAAGTATCTTCCGAAATTCAAGAAGATCATCCCGGAGGACTATGAGAGAATGATGGCTGCGATCATGCAGATGGAAGAAAAAGGACTGAGCCGTGACAGGGCGAAGATCGAAGCATTCAATAAGATCAAAAACGGAAGATAGGAGGCGTTGAAAGTGGGAAAACCAACAGGATTTATGGATTATGCGAGACAGGATAAGACGGCGGAACAGCCACTTGAGAGGATCAAACATTTCAACGAGTTCTATACGCCCCTGTCGAAAGAGGAACAGGAGATCCAGGGCGCCCGGTGTATGGCATGCGGAGTTCCGTTCTGCCAGTCGGGACTGAATCTGATGGGGATGGCCAGCGGCTGTCCTCTCCACAACCTGGTGCCGGAGTGGAATGATCTGATCTACAACGGAAACTGGGAGGAGGCATATTATCGTCTGGCTAAGACGAATAATTTCCCGGAGTTTACCTCAAGGGTATGTCCGGCACTCTGTGAGAACGCATGTACATGCGGGCTGAATCAGGATCCGGTGGCATCAAAAAGCAACGAATATGCCATCATTGAAAATGCATATGAAAAAGGATATGCAAAGGCAAGACCGCCGAAAGTTCGCACGGGTAAAAAGGTCGCTGTGATCGGATCCGGACCGTCCGGACTTGCGGCAGCGGATCTTCTCAACAGGAGAGGACACTCTGTGACTGTCTTTGAGAGAGAGGACAAGGTGGGGGGGCTGCTTCGTTATGGAATCCCGAACATGAAGCTTGAGAAGCAGGTCATCGACCGGAAAGTTGCCATTCTCGAGGAGGAAGGCGTGGAGTTTAGGACAGGATGCAATGTAGGAAAAGATGTGAAGGCGGCTCAGATTCTGAAGGAGTATGACCGGGTTGTACTGGCCTGCGGAGCGTCCAATCCGAGAGATATCAAGGTACCGGGACGGGATGCGGAAGGAATCTATTTCGCGGTGGATTTCCTGAAATCCACGACAAAAGCCCTGTGGGCAAATGACATGAAACTCAAGGACGGAACCTACATCTCTGCAAAGGGAAAACGAGTTATCGTCATCGGCGGAGGTGATACAGGAAACGACTGTGTGGGAACCTCCATCCGTCATGGAGCGAAATCTGTTACGCAGCTTGAGATGATGCCCAAGGCTCCGGATTCCAGGACAGAAATGAATCCCTGGCCGGAGTGGCCGAGAATCTGCAAGACCGATTATGGCCAGCAGGAAGCGATCGCAGTATTCGGAAGCGATCCCCGTGTCTATACCACTACGGTGAAGGAGTTTATAAAGGACAAGAAAGGAAAGCTGTGCAAGGCAGTACTTGTAAAGCTGGAGGGCAAAAAGGACGAAAAGACCGGAAGGACTATGATGGTTGAGATCCCGGGAAGCGAGTATACCGTTGATGTGGATCTGGTCCTGATCGCGGCAGGCTTCTTAGGCAGTGAAAGTTATGTCACCAAAGCCTTCGGCGTAGAGGTAAACGAAAGAACGAATGTAAAGACTGAGCCTGGAATGCATAAAACAAATGTAAAGAATGTTTTTGTGACAGGCGATATGCACCGGGGGCAGTCCCTTGTGGTATGGGCGATCCGGGAAGGAAGAGAGGCCGCGAAAGAGGTCGATGAAAGTCTGATGGGATATACAAACCTGTCGATTCAGTAGAAACTGAAAGAGCGAAAAAAGTCAAACAGGATCAGGGCCCGTTTAGGGGGCTCTGGTCCTGTTCTTCTCACAGAAGCGGACAGAATCCGTCAGGCCCCCCCTGCCTGTATGAGCAGGTATATTATTAAAAGGAAAGAACGGATTATTGAACTCTAAATTGTGAAATGTTACGAAAATGTTAAAAATGTGTTGATTTTTCCGCGGATTTTTATTATACTCTATTATAAACGTGAAACTGTATTGTTTTGTCCTCTCAAAATATGTCTTTTTACGCTTTTTTTGTTGAAAAAAACAGAGCTATGCTGTATGATATGACATATATGCGGGGACATGAATAATAAATATAAGGATTGGTGGAAAAATGAAGTTAAAAAAAGTCGGAAGCGCAGTTCTTGCAACAATGCTTACCTGTTCACTTTCTGTAACTCCTGTTTTTGCAGATGAGGTTTCTGATCTGAAGGATCAGAAAGCACAGGCGCAGAGTGAGATGAACAATCTTCAGTCACAGCTGAACACTCTGATGAACAAGATGTCTGATCTGGAAAATGAACTGATCGAGACCGGAGAGGAAATATCAAAGACAGAGGAAGATCTGAAGGCAGCGGAGGAAGATCAGGAAAAGCAGTATGATGCGATGAAACTGCGTATTAAATATATGTACGAAGAGGGTACAGGGACAGCGACGATGGAGAAGGTGCTCACCTCCGGCGATATGAGCAGTATCCTGTCTCAGGCGGAATACTCTCAGCAGGTACATGAGTATGACAGAGAAAAACTTGACGAATATATCGCGACTACAGAGAAGGTAAAAGAACTGAAGAATTCTCTTGAGGAAAAGCAGGACAACCTGGAAGCGACTCAGGTGGAGTTCGAAGCGCAGCAGAGCGAGCTGAATACGACGATCAGCGAGAAGAGCGAGGAGATCAGCAGTCTTGACGGCATGATCCAGGAAGCCGCGCGGAAGGCGGCCGAGGAAGCGGCAAGAAAGAAAGCTGAAGAGGAAGCGAAGAAGAAAGCAGCTGCGGAGAAGGCAGCAAAAGAGAAAGCATCCGGGGAGAGCAGCAACAGCGGCGGCGGTTCCTCAACAACTGTAGTTGAAGAAGAGGAAGATACATATTCTGAACCGTCCGGAGGAAGCGATAACGGAGGCGGAAGCAGCAGTTCCGAACCGTCTTACAGCGCAAGCACAGGAAACGCGATCGTGGACCGTGCATACAGCTGCCTGGGAGCCGATTATGTATGGGGCGCCTGCAGCCCGGGAGCTTTTGACTGCTCCGGACTTGTAAGCTACTGCCTGACAGGTTCCTATTCCCGTATCGGGACAAGTTCTACATTCCTTGGATGGTCAAGAGTAAGTAATCCGCAGCCCGGTGATGTGTGTGCCGGAGTTGGACACTGCGGTATCTACATAGGAAACGGCCAGATGATCCATGCAGCGACAGAAGGTGTGGGAGTTATCATCGGACCGGTTCAGAGCGGAATGGTTTATGTTCGCGGTTAATAAAAAAGAAGTATATAATATAAGAAAAGCCTCTGCATTCAGTGCAGAGGCTTTTTCAATGGTGCCTTTTCCCTGCTGGACGAACAGGGAAGAAAACTTATGTGCGGGTGGAAGATATTTATCTGGATGCAGGCACGATCTCAAGCCAGTATCCGTCCGGATCTTCAATGAAATAGATCCCCATCGACGGATTTTCAAAACAGACGCATCCCATTTCTTTGTGCTTTTTGAATGCGGCGTCAAAATCGTCAACGGTGAAAGCAAGATGAATCTCGTTGTCCCCCAGGTTGTACGGACGATCCCAGTCTCTTAACCAGGTGAGCTCAAGCAGATGCGGAGTCACTCCGTCACCCAGATACACAAGTTTGAAACTTCCGTCATCCGCGTCTTTTGTGCGAGAGACAGTAAGTCCCAGAGCTTCTTTATAGAAAGAAAGGGACTTTTCAAGGTCGTACACGTTCAGATTGTTGTGTGCAAATGTAAATTTCATGGTTTACCTCCGTGATCTGTGCCGGCAGTTCCGTCACCGGGAATAGCAGGGATCGGACTGCCTCAGGTTATTTTGGTTTATACAGGAATGATTCCCGCAATGCCAGAATATCACATCAGGCATCCGGCTTACAAGAGAAACATTCGGCCGGATCACAAATATGCATTCTGCTCACAAGAAAAATTGTTGCAAAGCCCATATTTCTATGATATACTACAAACGTTGCAAAAAAACACGTGTGTGGATTCCAGGGAAGGTGCCTAAGCCGTGCGAACGGACGGTCTCTCAGGAAAAGAAAGCACACGGAAGTAAAAAACCAAATGGAGGAAAGAAACATGAGTGTTATTTCAATGAAGCAGTTACTTGAAGCAGGTGTTCACTTCGGACATCAGACAAGAAGATGGAACCCGAAAATGGCTCCGTACATCTACACAGAGAGAAATGGTATCTACATCATCGATCTGCAGAAATCAGTAGGAATGGTTGACGATGCATATAAGGCTGTTTCTGATATTGCTGCAGAGGGCGGTACGATCCTGTTTGTGGGAACAAAGAAACAGGCTCAGGATGCGATCAAGGCAGAGGCAGAGCGCTGCGGAATGTTCTATGTAAATGAGAGATGGCTGGGCGGTATGCTCACAAACTTCAAGACGATCCAGAGCCGTGTAAAACGTCTCAAAGAGATCGAGGCTATGTCAGAGGACGGAACATTTGATGTTCTTCCGAAGAAAGAAGTCATTGCTCTGAAGAAAGAGTGGGCAAAACTTGAGAAGAACCTTGGCGGAATCAAAGAGATGAAGAGACTGCCGGATGCGATCTTCGTTGTGGATCCGAAGAAGGAAAGAATCTGTGTTCAGGAAGCTCATACACTTGGCATCACACTGATCGGTATCTGTGATACAAACTGTGATCCGGAAGAGCTGGATTACGTGATCCCGGGTAACGATGACGCCATCAGAGCCGTTAAACTTATCGTTTCCAAGATGGCAGACGCTGTTATCGAGGCAAACCAGGGAGCAACCGGCGAGGAAGAGTATTACGATGAGGAAGCTGTGGAAGCAGCAGAGGAAGCTGAAGAGGCAGTAGAAGAGTAATCACTTTATTTAATGGAGGAA
>DWVT01000050.1 GCA_019120075.1 Candidatus Mediterraneibacter excrementigallinarum | reverse complement strand
ACTCTACTTTCGCGGAGAATTTCCTGTAGCTTTCCACAAACCCAAAGCCGGCAAGCGGGTCATTGATCAGGAGCCCCTTTTTCTTCCGGCTGAAAAGCTCTCTCAATGTCTTGCTCTTGATCTCATAAGCGATCGCTCCCATGTTTCTGGCGTCCAGTTTCTGCTCGATATCATCCTCATTCTTCAGAGTATCCTTCAAAAAGGATAGCAGACCAAAGAGACACGCAAGCGCTGCTGCTGCAAGTACAAATACCATTCTCAGCGTTCTGCTGAGATTGAGCGGATTATTCGGCGAAAACGGTATTTCCGGATTCTTAAGCATATTCAACACAATGTCTCCGACGGTATAATATGAGATACTGGAGTAGTTTTCCAGAATCCCTTCCATAATATCAAACGCTTCTTTCGGAGATGACGCTGTAACATTCAGTTCGAGAAGGTTTGTCCCCTCTGCCACTCCTGCCTGTATATCCGCATCGATCTCATCCACCCCCAGTTTCTCGCAGAGGATATCCTGCATTGTCGAACTCTCAACAATCTTCTGGAAGGTCGTCGCCGTCGTGTTTGCAGAACTAAGCGTAGAATAGGATGCAGACGTATTCCTGGAGGATACAACAAAGGTTGCAGAAGATGTATATTCGGGCACATACCTTATATTAAGCAGCACATAGGATAACAGAACTGCAGCGATGGCTCCTAGAAGGATCGCCCACCAGTTAATCAGGATATCATGTATCAGCGTAAAAGGCTCTATTTTATAATTTTCCAATGTCTGACCGGTCGTATTCTCCATCGTATTACCTCACTACCACTGCTAGTTTTGTTGTCGCCGATACACCATCCTCTGTTGTAAACGTATAATCCACTGTGTATGTACCAGCCGTTTCGTAGTCTACATCGCCAGAGATTTCCACATCACCGCGTCCTCCCGGCAGAAAAGCTTCATCCGCTTCCTCGAAGAGGTACTCAGAGCCACTTCTCTCCAACCCAATAATAAAATCTTCCAGTTTCAGAGACTTTCCTATATTTGTATACGCGATATACTCCGAAAGAAGCGGATAATACTTTTCTCTCTCATTGTAATCGGATTGATCTGTGAGAGTCACATTCAACGGGACCGAGCATGTATCCCCCGCACTATTGCTCACCTGAACTGTCACACCGTAATCCCCTGCCTGAGCGATATACATGCTATCATTAAATGTAGCTCTGATCTGCGAAGTGATATCTCCGTCCAGGCAATCCTGTGCAGTCATGTTCTTAGCAATATTCATGTCGGATATATCTTCCAGGCTGAATCTGAGAGGCTCGGAAAGTTCGATTGTAGGCGACGTATAGTCCGTATACTCCAGGTTCCTTGTATATGTAGCCGCAAGATTCGCATTATCAAACACTGCGTAAGTTACTGTCCGTTTCCCCGGTTCAGTAAAATTAGTCATGGATGATACTCGGATCGAATCTGTCAGGTCCCCGTCCCTGTTGTCCTCCGCCGTCATCCCTTCCAGCAGAGCGGACTCATCATCCTCCACGCTGACTGATATTGTATCCGAATCACAGGTAATCACCGGCGGCTCATTATCCTCCACCATCCGCGAAAAGATATTATATGCGATAAATGCAATCACCGACAGCACAAAAACTATAATTATCGTAAATCTTACTCTTCTCACTGCGCCTGTTCCTCCCAGTAATATCTTTCTTCAAACGGAATCCGCCTCAGCCTGACCGGCTCAAGACCGTTGCAGATGTTCTGGGGATTCTTGTTAAACAGAAGATCCAGATAATCTGCCGGATATTCCTCCGCAAGAAACTCGTACGCATCTGCCATGCAGGTCGTTCTTCGAACCGGACTATGGGCGTCGCTTGCGATTGCCGTTATGAGATTATGGTTCAGCAGTTCATACGCTGCATGCCTCGCGCCGTCTCCAAACCGCCCCAGAAAGCTTCCTTTATTGACCTGGACCTCGTACCCGTTCTTCTTCCACCGGTATACGATCTCCGGATCATCCTGGACAAATTCATATCTCTCCGCATGTGCGATCAGCGGAATCGCCCTGACCTCTTTCACCTGGCGCAGAATCTCGTCAGCGAAGTCCGGGTCTTCTGTAAAGTCAAACTCCATCAGCACGTATCTGGTTCTGTTGATTGGAAAGATCTTCCCCTCGGTAAGGAGCCGAGGCACCTCCTCAGTTGTAAAGACTTCCATACCTGCCAGCAGTGTAATCTGAGGTACTTCCCTTTTCAGGATCTCTTTCGTCTCCTGAAAAACATGCGTATATTCTTTTCCAAAATAATTGGCATACATTCCCGGAATGTTACAGTGCGGCGTCGCCACTATAACAGTAGTCCCGTTCTCGTATGCCATAGCTGCCATTTCGATACTGTCATAGATATCCGCGGCTCCGTCATCCACTCCCGGAAGGATGTGAGTATGTATATCTATCATGTTATCCCCTTTTTATAATTCTGAATCTGCAGATTCCCGGACATATTAAAGCTGTCCCGCAATACTACAGTCAATTATTATAACACAACTTCCAGAATTTCGAAACAACCTCTTTTATATTGTCATTTTTTGATAATTATCTTTTCTTGCTTCCTGCAATTACCGAATAAATTTTTTCAGAAAACTTTCTCACCGGCACGATCCGTATCCATACGTGTTCAAAAAACTCCCACCAGAAATCTCCCGGTTGAATAATTTTTCCCTTTCTCTTCACTTTGACGATCAGGGCGAAAATCTGGCTGCGTCTCAACGGTCCTTCTATCTGCGTCTGGGCATCTCCCACCATATAATACCCTTCCGGTTTCTTCTTATAGATACGGTGCATCACATACTGTCCTGTATCCCTCTGATAGAAGACCATATCTCCCCTTTTCAGCTCCCGGTCAGGTTTTGTAAAATAGATACAATCCCGGCTGTGACAGAGAAAAGGCGACATGCTGCTTCCCGAAATCAACATAGAAACAACTTTCCCCTCTTCTGCAATCTCCCGCAGAACGGATACATATTCATTTGTATCGACTACTTTCGCGGTCATATGAATGGTCCTCACTTTCATATCGAACGGTTTATCAGACAGTTCTCACGCAGCTTCACTCCACAGATTTGTCCCACCGCTGCCCGCTATCAGAAATCCATCGCCATACGGCTGGACTCTTCCTCACTGAGTTCTGTCACCTTCGTCTCCATGACACGGTACACTCTCTGACACAGATTCAGCACGCTGGGTCTGTGTGTTGTAACGATACACGTCTTATTCGGATGCTGCTTCACAATGTTGCGCAGCACAGTACGTTCCGTCGTTACATCAAGAGCTGATGTCGCCTCATCCAGAAGCAGCACCGGAGAATCCCTCAGTACAGCCCGGGCGATCGCGATGCGCTGCGCCTGTCCTTCTGACAGGCCGCGTCCTCTCTCTCCCACATTGCTGTTAATAGTATCCGGCAGCTTCTCCACGAAATCCCATGCACATGAGACCTTTAGTGCGTCGATGATTTCCTCGTCTGTCGCGTCTTCCTTCACCATACGCATATTTTCAGCTATGGTCCCGGACAGGATCGTATTGCCCTGAGGGACATAGGCAAACAAGTGCCTCGTCTCTGCATTCATTACGATCTCCTTCCCATTGGAGGCTCTCAGCTTTACTTCACCGCTTTCCGGGCGTACCAGACCGAGAATCAGGCGGATCATCGTCGTTTTTCCCTCTCCGGAAGGACCGACCAGAGCAACAATTTCTCCCGGATTCGCCTCAAATGCAGAATCCGTGATCACACGGGTTCCCGTCACATATGAGAAGTTCACATCCTGCATCTGCACTTCAAAACCATTCTCAATATACTGATCCATCTCACCGCTCTCCGGAATATGTACTTCTCGCGGAAGCTGCACCAGCTCACGGATACGGTGTGCAGATACCGAGCTGTTCAGGAACGACGGAATGATGGATACCACATTGCTGAACGCAGAGGAAAGATTGCTCCTCTGCTGCAGGAACAGCGTCATAGTTCCATATGTAATATCCCCTGTCCACAATCGAAACAGGCAGTAGCCAAAGGCAGCAAACTGAACCAGAGTTCCCATTATAGTCATAAGAATGCTTGTCTTGATAGAAAACAGGTTGTATTTCAGACTGATATCCCGAAACTTGCTTTGCCACCACCGCATTTTCTTACTGTAATGGGGCGCCACTCCGAAAGATTTGATCGTATCAAAATTGTAGATCGCTTCTACTTCAAAAGTCATAAGCTCAGAGCTCATTTCCCTGACTTTTTTGCTGTAGTCTCTCTGCTTCTTGATCATAAAGCGGGACATAAGGAGCAGAAAAGGCGCGCTGGCAAGAGCGATCACCGCCATGATCCAGTCATAGTGCAGGATCACAAAGAACGTTGCGATAAAATTGTAGACAGCGATGATGATCGTAGGAAGCCAGCTGATCGCATTGCTGCTGACCGTACCAATATCACCATTAAAACGATTCAGGATATCGCCGTTGGAATACTGATTCAGAGCCAGCCAGTCCGCATCTACAATCTTATCAAAAATATCCGCCTGGATATCGTTATTGATGTCAATGCTCAGCTTCGCCGTGATCCGGCTGATAATGCTGCTGAATGTCAGGCTGAAAGCAGTACTACCCACCATGATCGCGATCATAACCCACAGCTTGCTTGTCTCATACCCTGTGATGATATCGATCATATATTTGCTCGCCACGCTGCTGACCAGCCCCATGGATGTACTGAAAATCCCCAGAATAATATAGAAAACGATAGCGCCTTTGTATCTGGCACTGTAACTGAAGATCCACTTCCAGTCGTCTATGATTTCGCCAAAAGTCCCGTCTTTCCATCTGGATATGAGGATATCCAAAGATTCAAAGGCGGGATTTTTATTTTCGTTCTGATTTTCTTCGTTCATCAAATCACTCCCATCTGACCCACACAGCTGCTCTGCTGCATTGCAGTGTCATTCAGGAAACAGTATACATTCATTGCCCCTCAGCGTCAAGCGACAGAATTCTGTCGATATCCGCCTACAAAGTGTATAAAACATCCTCCAAGCACACCACAGCTTCCTCTGAAATGGTACATCCAAGATGAAGCACGGGCACGCTTCCGAGGAAATCTTCTATCAGATCCATCGTATGGATATGATCTTCCGTGTTCCACTTATTCACCGTGATCTGGCTGTACAGCAGTGGAAACGCATGACCGGGAGTCAGTCTCTCTGCACGGTTTTCTTTTGCCTGGCTCAACATGACAACAGCCTTTATCGGGAGCGCTTCATTATTGCACACTTCAGACGTACCGCATACCGGCCAGCCCTGAGCAGTCCATCTGCCGTCGATCTTCCCCAGAAGGGAGCGGTCGCCGTTCACCGTCCGGCTTCCCCGGTACTTCTCCCACAGATTGGCCTGTGTTGTCTTTCCTGTCTCTGATGGCGCGGAGAAGAGGATGGCTTCTCCCTGATATTCCACATAGGCACAGTGAAGGACCATACTGTCTTTCCTCACCTGCCGGCGCTCAAGGGCAAGGAGTGAAGTAAAAACAGGGTCGATATGCAGCTCGGCAATCCGGTCCCGGACAAGAGTAACCTCCGCCCGGTCTGCTGACACTTCCCGGTAGCAGGCATAAAAATCCGGATTACCTTTCACTCCGATGAGCCGGCTCTCCAACCCTTGCCCCTCCGGGCTGTCCTCTTTCCGAAACACCGTAAGGTCCGGACGCTGTGCGATCAACCTGCCTTCCGGGCGGGGAAGGCAGGCTGAGACTTCTATATGATAGGTGTATTCAGGGTTGCCCATCTCAAGTTCAAATTTCATGAAATTTTCCGGAGGCGTTATCTCCCCCGAACAGCAAAGTCGGAATGTAAAGTTACCGATTCGAAATATCCTGTCCATTCTGTATCTTCTCCCATTCTTCTCTCAGCAATCTTAAAGCCTCTTCCGCGAATCGACACATATAATCCGGTACGCCGTCATAACTGCCTGTCTCCAGCAAAGCGCTTGCCGCACAAGTGCGGCAAAGGTGCCTCAGATGACATGTACTGCACTTTGCATTCAGGAGTATCTTACCGGTTTCCTTCACGATATACTTCCAGGCAGCTTCAAACCCTGCCTCAAATACAGAAATGGCCGGTTCGCTCAGAATCACGCAGGGACGCATCTCACCCTGCCAGTTGATCGTGAAAGAACACCTGCCTGCCATGCAGGAAATATGTCCCGGCTTATCTTCCGCAGGCTCCGGATAGTCAGCCCTTTCCACCGACTGCTGGACATACTGTGGAAACAGTTCCGAACCCAACGCTCGCTTCATCGCATGTACCCCTGTCCGAGCCGCTTCCTCCGGGTTCAGGCGAACCTGCAAATTATAAGGCAGCCCCCTCTCCCTTGTCGCGGGCATCATGTATGTATCCACCCACACAGGGAAGCCTAACTCTTCTCCTACATCCAGCAGTTTATCCAGATCACTCTTATTCGACCGGGACAGACTGCTGCTCACCTTCACATCTACGCTTTGCTCCCGGAGCAGACGGATTCCCCTTAAAGTCTTCTCATATCCCCCCGGATAATGGCAAAGATTCTTATAAGTCTCTTCATCAGCACCGTAGAGAGTGATATTCACTCTCCTTGGTTTATATTTTCCAAAAAACTCAGCCAAGTCTTCATCGATCAACGTACCATTGGTATTGATGGTAATGATCATCCCCATCTCTTTCAGTCCAAGGTAAAGTCTCCTGAAATCAGGATACAGGAATGGCTCTCCTCCTGTCAATAACAAGAAAAGCACTCCCGCCTCTTTCATCTGCCTGCCGATCTCCAGCCACTCATCCGCCGTGCGCAGTCTTCCCTGCCGTTCCATCTCCTCCCGGCTCAGCCGGACATAGCACATATCACAATTCATATTGCAGAGCGGAAGCAGCTCGATACTGCCGTTGGCAGGAGTGTGGGTTCGCTTTGCCTGTTCAAGAAGCATACGTTCGACGGTGGTTGCGCCTTCTAATGGTTCCATAGAGTATTCTCCTTTCAGGTAACATGAAAATAGACCGGAGAAAATTCCGGTCTATCGCAATTATGTAGTTATTATCATGATTTATCCGTTGGCCAAGTGGTCATGTCAAGATTGGTGGTACAATGAACATTATCTCCATTTTCACCTCTCCACACTATTACCTTCTCTACGTTATATGGCGGGAACACACCTGTTATAAAAAATCCTTCCTGAAAATCATCTGTTGTCGGAGCTTCATGAGTTGCTCCACATGCACTATAACCAGCTAAAGTCAGTATCTGATCTCCAACAAGATCCCACTCTCCGTTATGGTTAGAATCTAAATATACTGTTCCATTGCTGCCTCCGCCTGCTTCACACGTAAACTTATAAACCTTATTTTCATCCCCACAAGCAGCTACATACTCATTCGCCTCAAACTTCTGCACCGTTGTCAGCGGTCTCCTCCAAACTTTTCTTCCCATTTTTACTCCTCCTTTAATAGACCATACTTTAAATATTCTCTTATGAAATCGTAGATTCCCTGTTCCATCTCGCCATCAGGATCGGAATACTCTTTCCTCGCCTCAGCAATCACATCTTCCAACGTCCTTGGCTCTTGGAACAACTGCCACAGAAAACGGCAGGTTTCATTCAGCGATATTACACTGTTCTCAAATATTCCCGCTTCACCCACAGGCACCAGCACCGCTTCGCCGGCCACTTCCCGCAGAAGAAAGTTCGGGTTTGCTTTAAACATCCTGACGTCTCCTTCATTTGTTCCTCCTGGAAGATGCTCCTGAGATTCGGAACCGGAGAGCGTCTCGGATAAGTGATTCTCTCTCTTCAATATACTCCTCCCCTACTTTATCTATCATTTTCTAATTGTATCACAGTATTATGCGTTGTCAATGGAAAAAACACTGTTTTTTCATGAAATAGTCACATTTTTTACCAGTTTGTCATTTTCATCTAAAATTCGGGTCTTTGACACTTCCTTATTAATATTATAACGACTAATTCCCATGGTTGAGCCATTTTGGCTCTCTTTTTTTGTCAAATTTTATGAATTTAATAGTGCTTGTTTGTGCTAGTTGTGGTATAATAAAAAGAAAAGGAGTTTTTATGTATATAAATATTACTGGCAGCGCAAACAACAAAGATGTATATATCTATCAGTCCTACCGTAAAGAAAACGGCAAAACTTCATCCCGCATCTATAAAAAGTTGGGAAAACTCAATGACCTTCTCGAACAATTCTCCGGTGACCAGGAAAAATTAATGGAATGGGCGAGAGAAGAAGCCAGAAAAGAAACGGAACTCTACAACCAACATAACGGAAAAGTCACGGTCGATTTTTCACAGGGAGCCCGTATTGCTATGAATGAAATGCGTTCCTTTCATATTGGCTATCTTTTTCTCCAATGCCTTTGCTCACAGCTTCGTATAGATAAGATCTGCCGGGCGATCAAAAGCCGGCACAAGTTTAAATATGATCTGAACGCAATCCTCACAGATCTGGTCTATGCCCGGATCCTCTCTCCCTGCAGTAAGCTGGGGAGCTACGAGTATTGCCAGACATTGCTGGAGCCTCCTAAATACAGCCTTCAGGATATGTATCGCTCTCTTTCTGTCATTGCGGAAGAATCCGATTTTATCCAAAGCGAACTTTATCGGAATTCCAACTACATCCATCCGAGGAATAAGCGGATCCTCTATTACGACTGTACGAATTATTATTTTGAGATTGAAGAAGAAAGCGGGATGAAACGTTACGGAAAAAGCAAAGAACACCGTCCCAATCCTATTGTAACTATGGGGCTGTTCATGGACGCAGATGGGATCCCAATGGCTTTTGATATTTTCCCTGGGAATCAGAATGAGCAGACAACTTTAAAACCACTGGAATCCAAAATCCTCCAGGACTTTGGATGCAGTGAATTCATCTTCTGTTCCGATGCCGGGCTTGGCAGTACAGGCAACCGCCGTTTTAACAGTCTCGGGAACCGTGCCTATGTCATTACTCATTCTTTAAAAAAGATGAAAAAAGAAGATCGGGATATCGCTTTGAACCCTGCACAGTTTCGGAAACTGGGATGCAGCCGTTTTATTGATCTGCGCACTCTGGATGAATCTGACGAAGAAGTATTTAACACAGTCTATTACAAAGAAATCCCTGTTGTTACAGGCAGCATGGATGAGACCATTATCGTCACTTATTCGCCGAAGTATAAAGCTTATCAGAGAAAGATCCGTGCCCGGCAGATTGAAAGGGCACAAAAGATCATTGTATCTACTGACAGAAAACGCAAAGGGAAAAATCAGAATGATCCCATGCGTTTCGTCAAAAAGATATCGGT
>DWVT01000049.1 GCA_019120075.1 Candidatus Mediterraneibacter excrementigallinarum | reverse complement strand
TCCGTGTTCAGGCGATAACCGCCGATCTCTTTCCGGTAGAGATAATGGTCTGCACTGGCTGTGATCCTGCGGATCTGCTCATCGGAAGCGACGTTTCCCATAATGGAAAAAACCTGGCCTGTGAGCATCATGCGCACTTCGTTGGGAAAGAATCCTTCCACCGCGCGTCCGTGGTTATCGTAGTAGCTGTTAAACCATCCCTCGTCGGCTCCTCCGTCGATCCATTCCTGTTCCCGGAGATAACCTGTGAGCCAGCCGGCTCTGCGCTCCAGATCATCCGCCAGTACGGACAGAGAAATGGAGAAGTGCCCGCCGCTGATTTGGTGCCGGCAGCTTTGGGTGTAGTCTGCCAGAAGCGCATTTTTGGCGTCAGGATCTTCGAATAAACCGGCATCTCCATTCAGAAGGATTTGAAGCTCCTCTGGCAGAACAGCTTCTTTTTCGCCGGAACGGCTCTCAAGAAGCCGGATCATTGAGGCGAGCTCCCGCAGGTTCCCGGCGTAGGCGCAGGTGAAAGCAACACTCTCGCCGCGCTCAGACGCCATATCCAGGGCGTCGTTCCAGTCAGCCCCGCGCAGGCGGTAGACATTGTGGCTGCCGACCTCGTAGAAAGCGGTCAGCTGCTGAACAAGAAGATGCTCCAGAATACTTCCGGTATAAATCTCGCCGTCTTTTGTCCTGAGCAGGCTGCCCTGCCCCGCGTCCCACTGTTCATCGGTCTGCGTTCCCCGACACGTCTGCGTGTCTTTAAAATAAGGAACCTTCCTGTTCAGGATCTCCACATCGCCGGTCTGATCGATATAGAGTTTGGTTGTCATCTGAGGCCAGAGAGCGTGATCCATCCATACACGTGCGATCCCGTTGCGGTCCGCGATAAAGTTCCCGTCGCCCTCTCCGATGATCGTGGCGTTGGTTCCGTCGATCCGGACCCCGCCGAAGTTTTTCTCGATCATCTGTCCTACACCGTCCGGATCCATGAGAAGAAGAGAGAGGCAGTCCTGCCAGAGATCGCGCCATCCCCGGCCGCCTCTTCCGTAATCGTGATGGGGCAGGAAAGAACAGCCGAACAGCCGTCTGAGAAAAGGCTGGAAGCAGATCCATTTCATCAGACGGTCAAAATCAGCGTCGCCGGTATGAAATCCGGTGTTGACTTTCTCCCTCCACCAGGATTTTGTCTCGTCGAGAGCCTTCTTTACTTTATCCGGCGTATTGTATTTCTCATAAATCTGAGAGATGGATTCTCTGTTGTCTTCCGCACCCAGGATCAGGATGTAATCCGCCTCCTCCCCGGGGGCAAGATGTACTTCCGGGAAACGGAAAGCGCCCATCGCTTCTCTGCCGGCGGCAAAAGAACCGGACGGCACGCCGGTACGGCGCTCGCAGACGGCGCGCGGGTGCGTATAGGTTCCGCCTTCTCCCAGAAATTCCTCTACAGTGGGGAAGAAACTTTCCGGAGCTTCACCGGCGCCGCTGCATCCGTATACATAGTAGATCATAGAGTTGGGACGGTGCCCGCGCTCGTCAAAGGACATTGTCGGGCGGACAAGGACCCCGTCGGATTCCGTGCGGATGCGGTGGAGCATGGAAGTTACATTTCTGTGATCCCGTATATTGTCGGCGCTCCGCCCGTAGACAGGAACTGCGGCGAAGGGAATCAGGACCTTTGCGCTGTCTGACAGATTGCGGACTGTAATATACATGATCTCCGCATTGTCATTCACAGGTATAAAGGAAGTAACGACAGTTCGGACAGACTGGCTTTTGGAGATTCTTTCCATTGAATGCCACATGAATCCCGCCGTGATCCTGCTGTCGTCCTGAAGCTCCGTAAACCGGGATGCTTCCTGTTGTGCAGACGCTCCGGATGCGGAGAATATTTCTCCTGTATCAGATACCAGCCAGAAGTTTCTGACTGAGCGGTTATTGTGAAGGTTTTCGGCGCTGACCGGCTCAAGGAGAAAAGTTTCCTGATCGATTTTTGCGTCCCCGCCGAGATTGGGAGTGACGGAACTTTTCAGGCCTTTCTCTGACGCCAGCGGAAAATAAAGATAACTTGTATTTTCCGGCTGTTCTATGGAAAAACTGCCGTACTCGTCAACAAACTGCAGATGTTTCATTTTGCGTCTCCTTTCGTGATTCAGTATTTATTATTTATGGAAATTATATAAGAATCCTCGTATGGCAAAAATCAGAAAAAGGGGGGAAAATATCAGAATCATGACATAAAATCAAAACGTGCCGAAAACGGGTCATGAATCTGATATTTTTTTGAAATTTATAATATATTGAGCAACAGGATTGAGCTATAATTTCATCATCGTAAGCAGGGCGGGAGCCTTGTAGATAATATAAGACGAGGAGGAATGAATAATGAAAAAGAGAGTATTTGCTGCATTAATGGCAGCAGTCACTGCGGCAGGACTGCTGGCAGGCTGCGGCAGTTCAGGATCTGATGAAGGATCCGGAACAACAGAGAGCACGGAAGAGGGAAAGATCATCAACATTTACAGTTGGAATGACGAGTTCCGTACCCGCCTGGAGGCAGTGTATCCGGAAGTTGAAAGCACATCTGACGACGGTACGGTGACAACCCTGAAAGACGGCACGGAAATTCACTGGGTCATTAATCCGAATCAGGACGGCGTCTACCAGCAGAAACTTGATGAGGCGCTTATGAATCAGGCGGACGCGGCTGCGGATGACAAGATCGATATCTTCTTATCTGAGACAGATTATGTCTACAAATATACAGATGCAGAAGCCGATGTAGCCATGCCTCTGACAGATCTCGGGATCGATCCGGACACGGATCTGGCAGACCAGTATGATTTCACCAAGACGACAGCCTCTGATCGGGAAGGAGTCCAGAGAGGTTCCACATGGCAGTGCTGCCCGGGAGTTCTCGTATACCGCAGAGATATCGCCAAGGATGTATTCGGAACCGATGATCCGGCGGCTGTGGGTGAAAAAGTGAAAGACTGGGATACTCTGAAAGCGACGGCTGAGGAGCTGAAGGCAAAAGGATACTATACATTTGCTTCCTATGCGGATACATTCCGTGTATACAGCAACAATATCAGCGAACCGTGGGTAGCGGACGGAGAGACAACCGTAAAAATAGATCCGCTGATCATGGACTGGGTAGAAAATTCCAAAGAATGGCTTGACGCCGGATATCTGGATAAGACTGTAAAAGGACAGTTTAACGATGACTGGAACAAGGCGATGGGATCTTCTTCAAAGGTGTTCGCTTTCCTGCTTCCGCCGTGGGGCATTGACTTTACCCTGAATCCGAACTGGGACGGAGATGACGGCGCATGGGCGGTTACAAATCCTCCGCAGGAATATAACTGGGGCGGTTCTTATATCCATGCGGCAACGGGCACGGATAATCCGGAACATGTAAAGGATATCATCCTGGCAATGACAGCGGAAAAAGATACACTGCTGAAGATCTCACAGGATTATCTCGACTTTACAAATACGGTAAGCGGTATGGAAGAAGCAGCAGCAGACGACACATATGCATCCGATTTCCTTGGCGGACAGAATGCTTATGAGTACTATGCACCGGTAGCGGAAAACATAGAAATCGCTCCGCTTTCCGCATATGATCTTGGATGTGTCGAGCTGTTCCAGAACTCATTCAGCGATTATTTCCAGGGTAATGTAGACTTTGACAAGGCAAAAGAAAACTTCGAGACAGCGATCAAAGAACGCTATCCGGATATCACAGCGGTTGAGTGGCCCGAATAATGCAGCAAGCCGGCAGCTCCGCAGACAGACAGTCTGTGCGGCTGCCGGAAACAGAAAGGAATGATACTTTATGAAAAAGAAACGTAAAAGTGTCAGCTATGCTAAGTGGGGATATATTTTTATCCTTCCGTTTTTTATATGCTTTTTGATATTTTCTCTGATCCCGCTGATCGATACGGTCAGATACAGTTTTTTTGAATATTACCGGTCGGGCATCAAAGAAATCGGCCCGAATTTTGTCGGAATGCAGAATTATATCAGCCTGCTGGGATCTGATATGCTC
>DWVT01000003.1 GCA_019120075.1 Candidatus Mediterraneibacter excrementigallinarum | reverse complement strand
AGGGGCAGCGCCCCGCGAATACCACAAGGAGGTAATTGAAATGGCAAAAAAAGTAGAAGGTTATATCAAATTACAGATTCCTGCCGGCAAGGCAACTCCGGCACCGCCGGTTGGTCCTGCACTTGGACAGCATGGTGTAAACATCGTTGAGTTTACAAAGCAGTTCAATGCAAGAACAGCAGATCAGGGAGATCTGATCATTCCGGTAGTCATCACAGTATACAATGACAGAAGCTTCAGCTTCATCACAAAGACACCGCCGGCAGCAGTTCTGATCAAGAAGGCCTGCAAGATCAAATCCGGTTCAGGTGTGCCGAACAAGAACAAAGTAGCAACGATCACAAAAGAGCAGGTAAAAGAGATCGCTGAGATGAAGATGCCGGATCTGAATGCCGCAACTGTTGAGGCAGCTATGAGCATGGTGGCTGGTACATGCCGCTCAATGGGAGTAGTTGTTGAAGAATAGGCATTGAGCACTTGGCGAGGTATTTTCGAGCCTAGTGCGAAAGCCGTTCTGTGAGATTGGTGAGAGCAAGCCACAGGCGCAGTTCGAACCTAGCGAACAGAACTACCGTGGCACTTGGCAATAAGATGAACTCGGATACAGAGGTCACAGAGAAGTGGGAGGGGCAAGATCCCGCGAACACCACAAGGAGGTTATTGTAAAAATGAAACGAGGAAAGAAATATATCGAGGCTGCGAAACTGATCGAGAGAGGAAATCTCTACGATAAGGACGAGGCAGTCGCATTAGTAAAGAAAGCAGCAACAGCAAAATTCGACGAGACGATCGAGGCTCACATCAGAACAGGATGTGACGGACGTCATGCAGATCAGCAGATCCGTGGTGCGGTAGTTCTTCCGCACGGAACAGGTAAGAAGGTTCGTATCCTTGTATTTGCGAAAGACGCAAAGGCAGAGGAAGCAAAAGCAGCAGGCGCTGATTTTGTTGGAGGAGATGACCTGATCCCGAAGATCCAGAACGAGGGATGGCTTGATTTCGACGTTGTTGTTGCAACACCGGATATGATGGGTATTGTCGGACGTCTCGGACGTGTACTTGGACCGAAAGGTCTTATGCCGAACCCGAAAGCGGGAACAGTTACAATGGACGTGACAAAGGCTATCAACGAGATCAAAGCTGGTAAGATCGAGTACAGACTGGACAAGACAAACATCATCCACGTGCCGATCGGTAAAGCATCCTTTACTGAGGAGCAGTTAGCGGACAACTTCCAGACGCTTATCGATGCGATCAACAAGGCAAGACCGGCAGCTGTTAAGGGACAGTTCCTGAAGAGCGTGACTCTTACATCAACAATGGGCCCTGGCGTAAAGGTTAACCCGATGAAACTCGCATAATTTATAAAAATAAGAAATCCCCCGACGGGTCCTGTATCCGGGATCTGCCGGGGGATTTTTGCACGTTGAGCCTGCGCGTGGTATAATGATTGCGTTACACGCAATCCAGACCGATGAAGTCGGTCTGCCCCGCTTTGCGTGGATTATACCGGGCAACCTGCGGATTGAAAAGAAAATGCCGCTGCGCGGCGCTTCCTTTCCTTCGCGCGCAGTATAATGATTGCACGCTTGGTATATGATTGTGCATAAAGTGACTGACAGGAGAACGAGATGAGTCTGATAAGTCGGATACCCCGGGATTTCTATAAGCTGTTTACAAGTAAATATACGGAATACTACATGGCGTTCCTCGTTGCGATCTATGGAGCGATGGAACAGTCCTACTCGGTGCTTGGCCTGACGGAGAAAGAGTGCCGGGCAGTGATGAACGAGCAGATTGCATCTGAAGCGCTTCTGTGGGATGGGGAGAATTATGATGAAGAAGGCGTGTTCCTCACCCGGTCGAATATGGCATCTGTCTGTCTGAAACATTTTGAGGACTGGGGATGGCTCAAACAGGACTATGATGAGACGCTGAATACCTATGTGGTCACCTTCCCGGAGTACAGTCAGATGTACGTGGAGCTTTTTGCGAGGCTGATGGATGAGAGTGACAGCAGGGAGCGTGAGAGCGTCCTTGCGATCTACAGTTATCTCTATACATACAGCGTGGATCAGGAAAAGAATAATGAGATCCTGAAAAGCGCATTGAATGCATCCAAGAGGCTGGTGCGCATGCTGGTCAATATGCAGGACGGAATGCGGGAGTATTTTGATGAACTTTCCAGGCAGAAGGATTTCAAAGGGATTCAGGACGTTCTTGTTAAGGAGATCAATAACAGCGACAGCAGAAAATACGCGATCCTTACCACAACAGACAGCTTCTACCGTTACAAAGAGGCGGTAAAGGAGCTGATCGTGAAGAATCTTGATGAGAACGAGGCGAGGGGAAGAAAGAAGGAACGTGAACTGGCTGCTCTTGAAGATGGAACGCCGGAGTATGTCCGGTGTCAGAAAGCGATCCGGCTCTGCGATGAAGCTGCGGATATTATGTTCCGGATCGAGCGTCAGTCGGATGTGATCGAGAGAAGATACAATAAGCTGATCGAGCAGAAGACGGTGTTTGCGGGAAGGGCGGCTGCCCGGATCCGTTACATCATGCAGGAGGGGGCGGACGGCGATGACAGGACGACGGCGTTTGTCAGTCTGCTGAACCGGAGCAGCAGGAAAGAAGAGATCCTGGAAGCATTGGGAGAAAGGGTGCGGATGAGCGCGCCGTACCAGCTGCTGTCCCAGGACAGCCTGTATCGCAGGAAATCTTCTGCAAAGGAGGAGTTTTCTCCTCAGGCGGTGACGAAAGAAGAAACGGCATCAGCAGAGGAAATGGATTCCTTTGTACTGAAGCCTCTTTATACCCGGAAAGAGATTGAAAAATTCCGAAGAAAGAATGAAAGAGACGGCGTGTTCCGCGTGACAGAGGCTACGGTGCGCAGTGTTGAGGATCTGGAGAAGCTGTTCTTTGTCTGGCAGGAGGCCACGGAGATGGCGGAAGGAAACGGGGAGATCACGCTAGGGGATGAACTGGAAAACAATGACGGCTTCCGTTTTACCTCGCTCCAGATCCGTGAGAATGATGCTGAACCGTCAGAGTAATGCTGATCTTTCGGGATGAGCGGGGAAGTATGGAAGAGCCATTGAAAATATGTTGAACGGGAAAGGAAAAGCCTTATGTTTAAATATCTGGAAGAACTGGCGGTAACGGAGGCGGAGCAGGTGCAGAGAGTGATACAGGCCCTGTTCCGGCAGACCTGTATCCTTCAGGTGAAGTACGATCCGGCGACTCTGACGCCGAGGGATAACCCCCAGTATGAAATCTGCGCGAGACACCGGAATTTTATTGCTGATTATGTGGAGGTGCTCGGATGCGAACTGATCCATGACGCACAGGAGCATGTTTTCCGTCTTGCCGGAGAACATGTGCCTCAGGAGAAACTCAGCCTGACGAGTACGGTGATCCTCCTTCTCGTGAAGCTGATCTACCGGGAGCGGATCATGGGTGAGGGGTTGAATGCGCCCCTGACTACTCTGAAAGAGATCCGCGAGTATGGGAAGAATACGAATCTGATTACAGAGAAACTGACCCAGGCTCAGTGGAGAGAGGCCCTGTATCTGATGCGCACGCACCAGGTCATTGACGTACCCGGTGCCGTGAGAGATGTGGAGGATGACACGCCGATCTACATTTACAGCACGGTAAACCTTTATGTGACGGCATCGGATATCAATGCGCTGATCGAGGAGTACAGGGGAGAGGAGGAAGAGTATGAAACAGCCGAAAAAGCTTTTTACGCGGATCCTGATCAATAACTGGGGAGGAATCAGTCACAAGATACTCGTCCTCCACGAATATGTGAACCTGTTCAGCGGCAAGAGCGGCTCGGGAAAATCCACGGTCATGGACGCGATCCAGGTCGTTCTATATGGAAGTGTGTCCGCTAATTTCCTCAATAAGGCGGCGGACGATTCGAAGAACAAGCGTAGTGTGCTCAGCTATCTTCGGGGTGCGCAGAAGGATGGGACGGTAAACAGGGAAGGGATGGATTTCTGCTCTCAGATCGTGATGGAGATCGAAGATACCGGCACCCATATCACAACATGCATCGGCGCGGCTTTCGAGGTGGGGAAGAACGATACAGATCTGAGACGGTACAATTTCTTCAGCCATTCCGGGAAGATGCCGGAGGACGGATACCTGAAGGACGGTGTTCCTTATACCATTGACCAGATCCGAAAGCTGGCAAAAGAGCGGGCGAACAGTGTGGACAACCGGGGACATGGCGATGTGAACAGAGTTTATCCGTCTAAAGAAGCGTACTTGAATACGCTCTATGAAGTGATCTTCGGCTATGTGGAGCCGGGACGCATGATCACCATGGAAAAGAGTGCCATTGCTCTGCGGATGACCAGCGGAACAGGTCAGTTTATCCGGGATTATATGTTTCCGAAGAGCCGGGAAAATACAGTGGCTGTGATCAGCGAGCAGCTTGGGGCATACCGGGAGATCCGTGAGCGGGTGGAAGATCTGGAAAATCGCATCGGGATGCTGGATGAGATCCATGCAGCGGATTTGAAACTGACCGGTGTCAGGGCAGACAAACTGCATGTCGAGACGCTGCAGAAATATGTGGATATTGAAGGCTGCCGGGCAAAGCTTTCCTCCCGGCAGGAGGATCTGGAACGGGCAAATGAAGCGGCGGACCGGGCGGTGCGGCGGCAGAACGGGATCCAGGAGGAACTCACTTCTCTGAGAAACCGGCTGGTGGACGTCCGGGCGGAATTGAAGAAGAGCGACTATGGGCAGAAACAGCAGGAACTTCAGGAGATGGAACATACCATCCGGCTTCTAGCTGACAGTTCCGCAGACTGGCGCAGGATCGTGAATGGTCTGAAATGCTGGGAAACGGATGAGGCGGCCACAGATTACGTGAGCAACCGTGCTTTACAGCTCATTGATGATTTTGCCCGGGGCGATGTGACGGAAGAAAACTGTGGTGAACTGCGCACCCATTTGAAGGCCGCCATGGATAATATCTCTGAGGAACTGGCAGAGAAAGCGGTGTCGATCCGCGAGTTGACGAAGGAACTCCGGGAGAAAGAGGAAGCTCTGGAGGACATGAACAATGACAGGAAACCCTACCCCAGAGAGCTTAAGGAAGCCAGGGCACAGCTTCAGAGCGCGCTGAGCGACCGCTATGGCAGGACGATTCATGTACACATCCTTGCGGATCTGTTTGATATTACGGATGAGAAATGGAAAAATGCGGTGGAAGGGCGCCTCGGCCGGCTGAAAAAAAGTATGATCACGGAGCCGGCGTATGCTCTGGATGCGGCGAAGATTTTCCGGAAGATGAAGAAATACGAGGAAGTAGATCTGATCAACAGTGCTGCTCTGAAGCGGGAATCTCCACAGGCGGAAGATCATTCTCTTTATGAGGCGGTACACACGGATCTGGGGTATGTGGACTGGTGCCTGAAACGTTATCTTGGAAGGATCCGCAAATGCGAGACTGTGGAGGAACTGGACAGCGTGCGCGACGGCGTGACTCCGGACTGCTATTCCTACAGCAATTATATTTTCCGTCATCTGCGCAGCAGGGATTACACAAAAGGAGCGTGCATCGGAACCAGGATCTCAAAAGCCCGCCTGACGGAACTGGCGGAGGAGATCACAGGGCTCCAGGAGAGCCTGATCCGGGAACGCCAGACCGAGGCTTCACTGAAAGAAGCGCAGAAATACGAGAGCTTGAACCAGGAGACGGGGCAGATCCTGCGCCTTGCTTCTGCGTCGGATGAACTGGAGGGATATTATAAAAAACAGGAACAGCTTCAGAAAGAGTTGAAGGAACTGGAAGACGGTACCAGAACGGCCGAACTGAAAGCGGAGCAGGAGAAGCTGGAGGCATCCGTGTCGGAGAAGGAAGAGGCGTCCCGGGAGATCCAGAAAGAGCAGATCCGTCTCGGTGGAGTGGTGCAGACAGCGGAACGGGAGATAAGGGATCTGACGGTCAGGCTGGATGAGCTGACAATGGGATTCACAGAGAATCCAGAACTGACGGAAGAGGTGAACGCTGAGATCGCGAAGCGGACAGAAGCTTCTTACCGGCAGATGCTGAGGACACAGTCTGAAGAGCTGAGCGCAAAGGAAGAGGAGCTTTCTGATGCGCGCACTATTGCGAGGAACCGGTTCAACATGGAATACCCGGCCTATGGATTTACCGGAGTGGAACACACGAACGATGTCTATGATCAGGTGCTGGAGAGATGCCGCAGGGATTTCGAACCGAAGTATAAAGAAGAATTCCGGAAACAGTATGAGCTGGTCTATCATTCCCTGAGGGACAACGTGATCGCCACTCTGCACGGTGAGATCAAAGCTGCTTACCGCCACAGAAGGGAGATCAACCGGATGCTCTCCCGGATCCGGTTTTCCGACAGTATCTATCAGATCGATATCCTGCCGGCAAAGAATGAGAACGGACAGTTCTATGATATGCTGATGGCTCAGGAACTGGACAGCAAAGTGATCAATACCGGGGGAGTAGACGGGCAGATGAGCCTGATGGAGGATGAGTTCTTCCAGAAATATGAGCAGAAGATCCGGCTTCTCACGGAGAAGTTCATGCCTCTGAAGGAAGAGGACAGCCAGAACCGGGAGAAGCACCGTCAGGAAATGGAGCGTTTTGCGGATTACCGCAATTATCTGAACTTCAGCATGTATGAGCAGGTGATCGACGAAAACGGCGTGGAGAAGAAGAATTATGTGGATGATATGGCCGGGGTGGATTCCGGCGGAGAGGGGCAGAATCCGAAATATGTGGCACTGCTCGCAGGGTTTGCAATGCTTTACATGCAGCAGAGCAACCGGGATTCCAAGATCCGGCTTGTGCTCTTGGACGAAGCGTTCTCCAAGATGGATAAAGAGAGGAGCGAGGTGTGCCTGAGGTATGCCAGGGGGCTGGAACTGCAGCTCATTGTCTGCGTGCCTGACGAGCGGCTGCAGTCCCTGATCCGGAACGTGGACAGCGTGTACGGGTTCCGGCGGTTCAAGAATCAGGTCAGCATGATGCATATAGACAAAGGACATTATCTTGAAATGATCGAAGGGGACTGATTGAAGCGCTGTGAAAAATGAAGAAAAATCTAGAAAATACTTGACAAAACAGAAAAGGCGTGTTAATGTAATACAGCAACTGCCGAAGACAGTAGGTGCTGTAAAGCGTAAGGATTAAAACGCCTACCGAGGAAAGTGAGATTTATTACGAAAGTATGAATTTGCAAACCTCTGTGTCTTTGGATGCAGAGGTTTTTTGTTTGCGGAAGATCCTTCTGCAGAAGAGATACTTTGGCAGTACACGCAGAATAAAATAAGGAGGTGTACCCGAAAGTGGCAAAAGTTGAATTGAAACAGCCGATCGTTGAGGCGATCGCAGAAGAGATCAAAGACGCTCAGTCAGTTGTTCTTGTTGACTACCGTGGACTGACAGTTGCTCAGGATACAGAGCTTCGTAAGCAGCTCAGAGAAGCTGGTGTCGTATACAAGGTATACAAGAACACAATGATGAAGAGAGCTTTCGAAGGGACAGAGTTCGCAGGACTTGAGGACTGCCTGGAAGGACCGAGCGCTATCGCCATCTCAAAAGATGACGCGACAGCACCGGCAAGGATCCTTTGCAAGTTTGCAAAAGACGCTCCGGCACTTGAGCTCAAGGGCGGAGTCGTAGAAGGAAATGTTTACGACATCACAGGACTGACAGAACTGTCCAAGATTCCTTCAAGAGAGGAACTTCTTTCAAGACTTCTTGGAAGCATGCAGTCACCGATCACAAACTTTGCGCGTGTTATTAAACAGATCGCAGAGAAAGACGGCGAGGCTGCTCCGGCTGAAGCAGCAGCCGAGGAAACAGCTGAGGCACCTGCTGAAACAGCAGAAGCACCGGCAGCAGAATAAGAAAACAGGAATTCTGCTAAGAGAGATTTACATTTAAAATAATTTAAATAAGAAAATGGAGGATATCAAAAATGGCTAAATTGACAACAGCTGAAATGATCGATGCGATCAAAGAGTTATCAGTATTAGAGTTAAACGAGCTTGT
>DWVT01000048.1 GCA_019120075.1 Candidatus Mediterraneibacter excrementigallinarum | reverse complement strand
TCTGTATTAACTGCGATAAATTCTACGCCTGCGATCTGTTCATCGATCATGCGGTTCACGGCATTGTTTCCGCCTCCGCCGACTCCGACAACAATTATTCTTGCAGCCGCTTCCGATTCGTTGGTTTTAATTTCTAACAAGAGTATTTCCTCCTTTGTTGTCTTATTAATTTCTTATACATCCCTTTAATTGAACGCTATAATCCAATAAGTATATAATAAAGTCTTTTTAGTAAATAATCAATACATTTTTTCTTATTTTTCTGATTTTTTGCCTCTATTCCGGCACGAACCGGACCGCGTCTGACGACTCGTCAAAATTCTCCAGATGCAGGGTTCCTGCTGTATCCGGATATTTTTCCTGAAGCTTCTCAAGAATCGGTTTGATCTGAGCAATGCGGTTATCATATCCGCTGTTTCCCAGAAGGACCTCCACCTTTCCAAAATAGAGCGTGATCCCGTTTTCACCACAGACAAGCCGGTCCGGAGACAGTTCATTTTCTTTCAGGTACTGTGAAGCATCCATGATCTTTCCGAAAATACTGTCATCTTCCACCGGAAGTTCCTCTCCGATAACAACAGAAGATGCATCAAAGTCCAGTCCCTCCACATAGGGGACTCCTTCCATCACTTTCTTTGTCCTCAGCGATGCGATCCCCTCTCTGTCAAAGTACAGGTAGGCACCGTCATAATCCACATATCCCAGCATCGTCTTCTCCTGCACCTTCACCAGAAGAGTCCACGGGTTTTTCAGGGACACTTCCATACTTTCCACAGCGGAAGGCATATCAGGCTGAGTAAATCTGTACTTCAAAAGAACATAGAGCGAATTCTCCGCCAATCTGTCATTCTGAATCCAGGAGGCAATGGAATTATCTCCATAATAATCATTCCCTTTCACCTCAACCGTGCGGATCCGAAATCCGAAAACGAGGATCAGGCCAAGCAGGATGAGCACAGCGGCAATCGTCAGTACAGTTTTCCACGCTTTCCTCCTGCGTTTCTTTTTCTTCATCGTATTCCTCCCATCTTTTCGGATCGTTACAGTTCACACTGTAACGTTTATTCTATCACACTGGAGACGCTGAGGACAAGTCCCATTTCAAGCAGGAGAAACAGCACCGACGTCCCGCCGTAACTGATAAAAGGGAGTGTGATTCCTGTATTGGGGATCGTATTTGTGACCACGGCGATATTCAGAATCACCTGGATCATCATATGCGCCATAGCACCGGATGCGATCAGGGCGCCAAACAGATCTTTTGCTCTTGTGGCGATCACAAAAAACCTCCAGATCAGCACAAGAAAGAGAATCACAATAACCGATGCCCCCACCAGGCCAAGTTCCTCACATATGATCGAAAAGATCATATCGTTCTGGGCTTCCGGTAGAAATCCGAGTTTCTGCACGCTGTTGCCCAGTCCCCGCCCAAACAGACCGCCGCTTCCGATCGCATAAAGTCCCTGAAGCGTCTGATACCCTTTCTCATACTTCTCGGGATTTCTCCAGATTGCGATCCTCTCCAGCCTGTAACTCTCAAGAGCAAGGAAAACAGCCATAAATGCGATTCCGGCAGTCCCCATCCAGATAAACGGTGAATACTTGGGGCTTGCAGTAAAGATCACGATAACTCCGATCCCGAGGATAATAATAGCCGTGCTCAGATTGCTGGCTCCTACCAACGCCACGATTGGAAGAATTGAGATCATAACCAGGAGCAGGCTCCGGAATTTTGTCATCTTTTTCACATTTCTGCTCACCAGCCAGGCAAGGAACAGGATCACAGCTACCTTGGCAAACTCTGACGGCTGAAAAGAAACCGGGCCCAAAGACAACCATCTTTTGGACCCGTTATATTCATCTCCAAACAGCATGACAGCTATCGCCAGAATCACTGCCGTCAGATATCCCGGCACCGCAAAAGGGATCCATCTGTGGTAATCGATCCTGGCTGTGACAATCATCCCCGCAAGCCCCAGCAGTGTCGCAAAGCCCTGTTTCTTCAGATAGTACAGAGAGTCATGAAACTTTATCCTGCCGTTGTATGCGCTGGTGCTCCAGAGAAGGACCAGACCGATTCCGACCAGGATCAGTACAACAGCCAGCAGCGTATCATCAAATCTGCCTTTTTTTGCGGGACGCTCCAATCGAGATTCACTCCTCTTACAGCTGATTTACCAGTTCTTTGAATTTATCTCCGCGTTCCTCATAATTCTTAAACATTCCCCAGCTTGCACATGCCGGGGATAAAAGTACCGCATCTCCCGGCTGCGCTGATTCAACACACCGTTCAAACGCTTCCTCGAATGTATCTGCCATGACAATATCCTGAAATCCATGTCGTCTCGCCGTCTCCGCGATCTTCTCCCGGGTAGCTCCGATCAGCACAAGTTTTTTGACCTTCCCGTCAAAAGCCTCGATCCATTCATCATATTCGGAATCTTTATCATAACCGCCCCCGATCAGCACCGTCGGCCTGTTCATTGCACGGATCCCTCTGATCGCCGCATCAGGATTGGTCCCTTTCGAATCATTATAATAGGCTACTCCGTTCTTTTCCGCCACAAACTCGATCCGGTGTTCCACCCCCTGAAATTCGCGGAGAGTTTTTCTGATGATCTCCACCGGAGTCCCATATGCATAAGCCATTGCGGTTGCAGCCATTGCATTCTCATAATTGTGAGTTCCGAGTATGTTCAGTTCACTGACATCGCAGATCTCGATCTTTCTGTCAATATCGCAGATGATCTTTGTACCGTCGAGGTATACACCTCTTTTAAGTTTATGCGCGCTGCTGAAATATAGAACTTCAGCCTTCACCTTTTCTCCGAATTTTCTGGTCTCCTCGTCCTCATAGTTGAGCACACAGAAATCCTCTTCCGTCTGATTTACCGCGATGTTTTCCTTCGCCGAGATATACGCCTCCATTGTATGATGACGATTCAGATGATCCGGAGTGATATTCAGGATAGCACTGACCTTGGGACGGAATGTATGTACTGTCTCCAGCTGAAAACTGCTGATCTCCGCCACTACCACAGACGTTTCCTTTGTCTTGAGAGCCACATTCGTATATGGATTCCCGATATTTCCCACAACGAAAACACTCTCTTTCCAGTTGTTCATGATTTCTCCGAGAAGGGCTGTGGTTGTTGTCTTTCCGTTGGTACCTGTGATTGCAAGGACATCTCCTTTTCCGAAAACATATGCCAGTTCAATCTCTCCCCACACAGGAATCCCACGCTGATGCATTTTCCCGACGATCGGAAGATCCGTTGGAACGCCGGGACTCATCACCACAAGAGACAGCCCGTCCAGCATCTCATCTTCCTGCTGTTCCGACAGTGATCCAAGGATCACACTGGCTTTCTGTCCCGTTTTCCAGACGATCTCACTGAGCAGTTTCTGTTCATCCAGTCTGTCATTTCCATCATACAGGATCACCTCAGCACCTTCCTCAAGAAGAAGCCTGCTGGCTGCTTCTCCGCTGATTCCCGAACCGAATACCAGAACCTTTTTCTCTTTTATCTCCATTTCTATACCCCCATTAAAGCGATAAGACAGAGGATCGCCGTCACAATAGAAAATACAGCGACGACTCTGGTCTCTGACCATCCGCATAATTCAAAATGATGATGAATCGGCGCCATCTTAAAGAGACGTTTTCCACCTGTTTTCTTAAAATAAGCCACCTGAAGGATGACCGACGCCACCTCTACCAGGTAGATAAAACCTACGATAATGATAAACAGCGGCATCTGCAGCATATAGGCGGTCCCGGCAACGAACCCACCCAGAGCCAGCGACCCGGTGTCCCCCATAAAAACACTTGCCGGATATACATTAAACAGAAGGAACCCCAGCAGCGCTCCTACAACTGCGCAGGTGATCGGTTCCACGCCGCTCTTTGTGCCGACAGCAACCACAGTGAAAAAGGTGGCCACCAGCACCGTCACGCTGGAGGCAAGACCGTCCAGTCCGTCCGTAAAATTAGTACCGTTCACTGTCCCGATGACCGCAACAAAAAGTACCGGAACAGCCAGCCATCCTATATCCCAGTAGTATCCGCCGGAAAACGGAACCAGAAGTGTAAGAGGAATATCCGCCACCTCTACGATATAGTACGCAAAAATCGCTGTCACAACAATCTGAAGCGCCATCTTCTGCATTGGAAAAAGTCCGTCCGAACGTTTCATCACAACTTTCAGATAATCATCGAGAAATCCAATAAGTCCAAACGCTACAGTCAGGAACAGAACCGGGATGATCCTCGGATAGTCTTTTACATAGAACAGGGAGGTAATGATAATACTCGCAAGAATCATCACACCGCCCATAGTGGGCGTCCCTGCTTTTTTCAGATGAGACTGCACTCCATCGGTACGTTCTGTCTGCTTCATTTTCAGTTTCCGTAAAAAAGGAATGACAACCGGTCCCAGAATAACACTCACCGCAAATGAGATGAGAACCGGTATCACAATATGACTGCTCATAAATCCACCTCGTATTTCTTTTGTCTCTGCAGAAGTTCAGCCATACAGCCTGGATCCGCTGCTTTCGCAGTCCACGCCGTATGGCTGAACTTCCAATACAGTATAACCCATCACTCAGTTTTTTTCAATCCCGAGATAGGGCAGAACATTGTCATAAATGCTTCTGAGAACAGGCGCCGCGATCGTCCCCCCATAATATACCCCCTGGGGATCATGGATCACCACCATCCCCAGGATCTGAGGGTCTTCTGCCGGAGCAAATCCGATAAAGGAAGCAATATACTTGTTGGCACTCCGCGGAAGGGTCTGGGACGTGGCAGTCTTGCCTCCGATCGAATACCCTTCAATATATCCGTTTTTCCCGGACCCTTCCTCCACTACACTCTTCAGAAGCATGCGCATGGTCTCTGATGTCTCTTTTGAGACGATCCCGTCCTGAGTCTCATATTGAAACTCTTCCACAGTCTCTCCATTTCTGTCCAATACAGCCATCCCCAGATGCGGAGTCACCCGTATGCCTCCATTGATCAGAGAACTTACCGTGGTCGCCATCTGGATCGGAGTGATCTGGAATGACTGTCCGAACGTCATGGTTGCAAGCTCCACTGTCCCGATATCCTCTTTCTTGTGCATAATCGTCCCGGCCTCTCCGGGCAGGTCGATATTTGTCAGGCTGAGCAGCCCGAACTGTTCAAAATAATCGTAAAACCGTTCTGCCCCCAGCCGCATCCCGATATCGATAAAGACCGGATTACATGAATTCTGCAGTCCCTGGACAAACGTTTCTGTCCCGTGTCCGCCTGTTTTATGGCACCGTATCTTCCTGTCTTCCACGATCCGGTATCCCGGACAGGTAAACGTATCATCCAGAGAGACAACCCCTTCCTCCAGGCAGGCGGAAGATGTGATAATTTTAAAGGTGGAGCCCGGTTCATATGTATCATTGATGCATCCGTTCCTCCACATCCGGTTCAGTTCATCCTGAAGTTCCTCGTCTGAAAGAGAATCCGGATCCTTCCCTGTATTCAGTTCAAACGGCTCGTTCAGATTAAACTCGGGTACATTCACCATAGCATAGATCTCACCATTCTGCGGATTCATAAGGAGCACAGATACGCTGGCAGCCTGCTTTTCCTCCATCACCTTCAGCGCTGCCTGCTCACAGTAAGCCTGGATATTATAATCCAGACTGACCTGGAGTGTCTCCCCGGGCACCGGCTCGATCCGGTCTTCTGCAACCCCTTCCAGCTCTATCCCTCTGGCGTCCGTTACAGTCAGGATCGTCCCGTTTGTACCCTTAAGATATTCATCGTATTTGACCTCCAGCCCTATGATCCCCTGGTTGTCTCCTCCTGTGAATCCCAGAACCTTAGATGCCAGTTCGTCATAGGGATAATATCTTTTATAATCCTCGTCCACTTTAACACCTGCAAGGTCATAGTTTCGGATCCTGTCCCCTGTCTCCTTGTCAACATTCGTCTTTATCTTTTCCATAGAAGAGACTTTCTCCACTTTTTTTCTGACCTCTCCCATGTCCAGCTCAAGCTCTTCTGCCAGCACTTCCGTGACAAGATCTGCGTCCTCTATCTGACTGTGTATGACCGAGATCGTGCATACCGTCTCATTGGTGGCCAGAACAACTCCGTTCCTGTCCACGATCTCCCCTCTGGCCGCCTTGATCTCTCTCTCTCGTTCATGAAGATCCTGTGCAAGTTTCTGATAATATTCCGCGTCAAAGATCATAAGATAGACCAGACGTCCGATCAGCCCTGTGATGATAATTACAGCGCAGAGAAAAACAACAAGCATTTTCTTCTTATTATAAGTCTTATTTTTCATAAAAAACCCTGCAGAAGATATTTTTATAATTTATTATATCTTCTGCAGGGTTATTCATCTTTTTCGTTTCTTCCTACTCATCGTCCACGCTGTCGCCTGCTGCCCAGTCATCCAGATCAGGATCATAGTCTTCATCTACATATGCTCCATCCGGATTATCATATGTATCCTCATAATTTTCATCATAGTCTGAATACTCTGTATCTCCGAAATTCTGACCTTCTTTCGCTGCAGCCTGTTCCGCCGCCTCGGCTTCACTCTCCTCGATCGTCGTGACCCCCAGATAAGGGAACGCTTCTTCCATGATCTTTTTCGACAGATCAAGCACAAGCGCACTGTTATCCTGAGCATCTACGTTGGCTTCATCCACAACGACATAGATCAGCACCTCCGGATTTTCCTGCGGCGCATACCCGATATAGGAAAGAAGATACTTTCCGTTCCCTCGCGGCAGCTTTTCCGCAGTTCCTGTTTTGGCGCCAATATCGTATCCTTCTACCTGTGCACTCTGGCCGGTTCCGTAATCCATTACTGCCTGAAGGTATTCTTTGACCTGGTCCGATGTCTCCGAAGAAATCGTCTTTCTGAGAAGCACCGGATCCTTTGTTTCAATCACATTGCCGTCCTCATCCTGGATCTGTCTGACAACGTGAGGCTCATAATAATACCCTCCATTGATCAGAGAGCAGAATGCGGAAGCCATCTGTGTCATTGTCACGTTAAAACTCTGTCCGAATGAGTTTGTAGCAAGGTCCACCGGAGTCATGGTATCCGCCGTGTACAGAAGAGCGGATGTAGCCGCCTCTCCCGGAAGATCAATGCCTGTGTACTCGCCGAACCCGAAAACGTGCTGATACCTTGTAAAATCCTCCACTCCTATGGACTCTGCGATCTGCATCAGAGCAACATTACAGGAATTGGCTATCGCATCCTGCACTGTCTGGGTGCCATGTCCGCTCCTTAAGTGGCATCCGATATCATTGTCTCCCACATGAAGGGATCCTCCACAGTAATAAGTCTCATCTCCGGTGATCGCTCCGGTTTCAAGCCCCGCAGCCACTGTAAACGGCTTCATGGTGGAACCGGGTTCAAAAGCATCACTGACACAGAAGTTTCTCCACAGGTCACTCATTGCAGTAAGCTGTTCTTCTTCCGAAAGTTTATCCCACTGCTCCTCCGTATACAGGATAGACAGATCTCTGGGATTATTCAGATCAAAATTCGGATAAGATGCCTCTGCAAGAATCTCTCCCGTATTCGGATTCATCATGATCACCGCCGTATTCTTGCTTCCCGGATTCCCGTCACTTGCATGTTCCTGATTGAACTCGACTATACATTTTTCTACGATGCTCTGCAAAGTGATGTCAATTGTTGATACAACCGTATTGCCGTTCTTCGCAGCCTTGACAGTACGTTCCACAGAAGAATCACTGTCAAGATATCCGTATTCTCTTCCGTCTGTCCCGTTAAGGACATCATTATATGCACTCTCAATGCCGATCGCGCCTACATTTCCCGAATAAGTAAAGCCAATCACATCACTCGCAAGTGTACTGTAGGGATAGGTCCTGTTGTAATCCTGCTCCAGCCATACACCGGCGACATTCGGATAGTTCTTATCATCCGCATCAATCTCATTGAACTTTTGTGCCGTCTCATAATCCACCCCTGTGGCCATGATGGAATACCTTGATTCCGGATTATTCTCAATCGTTTCCCTCACTGTCTGCTCCGGAATTCCGAAGCATTCCTCCAGCACACTGATCGTGGGATCGATATTCTCTTCGTTATCTGTGAGTACAGCAACATCCAGGATAACATTGTACACGCGTTCACTGGTTGCAATCCTTGTCCCGTTCCTGTCTACAATATCCCCTCTCTTATAAGGTATCACCCTGCTGCTGTAGTTCTGCTGGTCGAGGACGATCCTGGTATAGCTGCTCCCTTTCGTCACATTAATATACGTAATTCTTCCGACAAGAGCAACAAAAGCCAGTATAATTGCCATAAACAGCATTACCAGCTTTCGTTGCATCCTGATCGGGAATTTTTTTGTCAAAAATCCAAATCTGTTCTTTTTTCTTTTTCTTCCAGCCATTCTTCAATAATCCTTACTCTGACACATCCCTCGACTTTGCCAGTACTCCGTCCTCAGGAATGTTATCATACTGTTTTACATAGCTGCCCGAAGGGCTGTCATATTCGATCACCGTACCCTGAGATTCATAGACCATGCCCATCTCGTTCATCGCCTTGTCCTTCACTTCCTCAAGGTTCAGTGAATCCGCCGCGGCGTTATACGCCGTATCATTTGCCTCTGTGAGTTCAGCCAGCTGCTCCTGAAGTGCCGTGATATTTTCTGAACGGCTCACCACGTCAGCCTGAAGCCTGAGATACATTACACAGAGGAACACCGCACAGATCGCGGCCGCAACAAGAAAGACCGCATAAGCAGGGCTGATGCTCATCGCACGATTCCGGTTTCGCATTACCTGACGGCTTACGCGTTTTGGTGCCGCCGGACGTACCTGACGTCTTCTTTGCGGCTGGACTTCCGCCTGGCGTACTGCATTTCCGTATACATAGAACTGCTGTCGGTCCCCACCGGACATTCCTGTTCTCCTGTAACTTCTTGTATTTCTGACTGATGCCATAGCGTAAAGCCCCTTTCCTGTTCTTTTGTCCTTCCGGGCTCTCCCCTTCCCTTCCGGACGATTCTATCTTCTACTACTCCCTTTTGTTTCAACAACGCTCAAAAATCCGAAGCTTTGCGCTCTTTGAGCGGCTGTTGCATTCCATCTCCTCCTCCGACGGAAGGATGGGTTTCCGTGTGATCACTTTTCCCTTTGAGACTCTCCCGCAGACACACACAGGAAAGGAACTCGGGCAGATACACGGATTTTCATTTTTGCGGAATGCACTCTTCACGATCCGGTCCTCCAGCGAATGAAATGTTATGATACAGATCCTTCCTCCCGGATTCAACATATCGATCATCTCATCCAGGGACTCCTTAAGTACATCCAACTCTCCATTCAGTTCGATCCGTATCGCCTGGAATGTTCTTTTGGATGGGTGACCCGACGTTTTCTGGATCTTCATCGGTATGGAATGTCTTATGATCTCATTCAGCTGTCCCGTCGTCTCGATCGGTGCTTTCGCGCGCTCCGCCACAATGTGCTTTGCAATATTCTTTGCAAACCTGTCTTCTCCGTAATCCCGGATCACGCGGTAAAGTTCCGCCTCACTGTAACCATTGACAATATCTCTCGCAGTCCGTTTCTGCCTCTGATCCATCCTCATATCAAGCGATGCATCCACCCGGTAGGAAAATCCTCTCTCCGCAGTGTCCAGCTGATAAGATGAGACGCCCAGATCCAGCGTGATGCCATCAACCTTGTCAATGCCCAGTTCATGGAGCCTTGGCTTCATATCACGATAATTGCTCCGGATTATCGTGACCTTCTCCCCGAAGCCTTCCAGGCGTTTTCCCGCCGCTTCAATTGCGTCGGCGTCCTGGTCTATACCTATTAATCTCCCCTTGTCGCTTAAACGTCTGCACACTTCAAAAGCATGTCCGCCTCCACCCAGAGTTGCATCAACATAAATGCCGTCAGGCACGACGTTAAGCCCGTCCACTGTCTCATGCAGCAGAACTGATGTGTGCTCGAATGCCATAGTCTCCTCCTGTCCTTCTTTCTCAGATCCTGATTCCAATGGATTCCATACGCTCTGCGATCGCATCCAGATCTTCTTCGCTGACCTGGCTTCTCTCTTCCCACAGAGCCTTGTCCCAGATCTCGACACGGTCCTGGACTCCCACCAGCACCACGTCTTTCTCAAGGTGAGCCGCTTTTCTCAGAGACGGCGGCACAAGCACTCTCCCCTGCTTGTCAAAGCTGCCCTCTGAAGCGCTTCCGAAGAAATACCTTTTGAAGATCCTGGCATCCTTGTTCATTCGTGGTAAGGTCTCGAGTTCGGCAACGAATTTGTTCCATTCTTCCTGAGAGTAGACAAAAAGGCAACCTTCCAGTCCGTTACATATAACGAAACTGTCGCCAAGATCATCCCTCAGCTTTGCCGGGATGATCAGTCTGCCTTTTTCATCGATCGTATGATTAAACTCTCCTAAAAGCATCCGGAACCCCTTCTTTAAATGTGAGCCTCCACATCGCTCCCCACTTTAAACCACTCTCTACCACTTCTCACCACTTGGCTCCATTGTAAACCACACATCCCCCTTTTTCAACCCCTTTTTGAGATTTTTTTGTTTCTCACAAAGCCCTCCAAAATCTCCCAGGGCAACAAAAAAACAGCCAGAATCGCACATATGGGATGCCAGGTTCCCCCGCATCCCATATGTTGTGCTTCTGACTGTTTTCTTAATTTTTCATCTGCTCTATTCAGACAAACTGTTCAGATAATCCGTGACAGCATCATAATTCACCTCAGCTACCACTCTCTCCTTATTCTCCTCATGGATATCATAAGCTGAATATCCAAGCCAGCCGATCAGGGCCAGCGCCGCAACAGTAAGGATCAGCTTGCGCACCACACTCATGGCTTTCCCCCTGCGCATGATCTTCTTTCTGTTTGCTTTTTCCTTTTTATAGCGATCCACCTTTTCCTGGCTCATCTCTTATGCTCCTTTCGCCGCAGCATTTCTGCTCCTTCTGCTCAATATGGACAGTATACCACATTCTCCCGCAGCTTGGCAAGATATCACCGCAGAGCCAAAAAACCCGGATTTATATGACGACAATAACGCCGCCGTCATTTGCATACATTGTACTGATCCCTGCCGTATCCACAATGAAACTGGCCTTCACCTGAAACTTTTCTAAAAGAATACGTTCGACCTCCTTAGCCCTCTCATAGCAGTTGCAGTGAGATATCCCAAGGATTTTTTTCTCTGGATTTTCCGTCTCCCTGGCAATACAGTCGGTCATCCTTACAAGCGCCCTTTTTATTCCTCTCGCCTGCCCCAGCTGGCAGATCGTCCCCTGCGGAGTGGATCCCAGGACCGGCTTGATGTTTAAAGCGCTTGCCACGATAGATTTAATTCCGGTCAGCCGTCCGTTTTTCCGAAGTGTGTCGAGATTCTCCAGAACAAAATAAGTATGCTGTCCGTCTATATAGGATTCCGTTGCAGATACCACCTGCTCAAATGTCATTCCTCTGCTCTCGCACTCCTGAACCTTCAGAGCTATCAGCGTCTCCCCGACAGACGCAGAACGGGAATTAAACACGTGAATCTCCTTGTCTCCATATTCTTCTTCATAAAGCTTTTTCCCAAGCTGGGCACTGTTATAAGAACCGCTCAGTTCAGAGGATAATGTCACCACATAGATCCGTTTCTCACTGCCTGCATAAAGTTCCATATATTTCTCCGGCGAGGGACAGGATGACCTGGGGCACTCTGCGCTTGCCGCAATTCGTCTGAGTACGTCTTTCTGATCGAAAGTCTCGTCATCCACAATAGTCACTCCATCAATCTGCATGCTGAGAGAGGCGGTCTCATAAATCCCGCTTTTTTTCATCTCATCCGTCAGCTCTCCGCAGCTGTCGACAATAATCTTATAATCCATGACACATCCTCCTGTATCGTAGTGTGTATTTTTCTGTCTCACAACACGTAGTTTTCAATACCACATAAAAATATATCACACTTTACAATACTTGGAAAGCCCCTTTTATAAATTTTGCCGGACTTTCAGGAACATCATATTCCGAAAGTCCGGCAATCTGTATTCAGTCATCCGCCAAATTTGATTTTCCTCGAAATTCCCAGTGCGATCCCCATTTCCGCCATAAGAAAAAGTACCGCGGTACCTCCGTAGCTGATGAAGGGAAGGATGATTCCGGTCGACGGAAGAATCCCAGTAACAACCGCAATATTCAGAATCACCTGCAGCGCGATGTGGATAAATATCCCAGACGCAATGAGCGATCCGTAAAGATCCGGCGCATTCTGTGCAATAAACATCAGCCGGTACAGCAGGTAACCAAAGAGGCAAAGTATCACGATCACTCCGAACACCCCGAGCTCTTCACATATAATAGAAAGAATCCAGTCATTCTGAGCCTCCGGGATATTCTCAAGTTTCTGCATGCTGTTTCCCAGCCCCTTCCCGAAGAACCCTCCTGAACCGATCGCGTAAAGCCCCTGCATTACCTGGAAACTCCCGCTGTCTGCAGTGGCTTCCGGATTCAGCCAGGATATGATCCTCTGAAGCCTGAAATTGTTACTGTTGGCCACTGTCACGGAGAGGATGAAGATAAGCACCGCCGCTGCTGCCGCAGCAGCTCCTGCGATCCAGAGGAAAAGTTTTGTCTTCGGATGGATCACAAAATAAAGCAGACATGTGATCGCCATCACGATAATCGCAGTGCTCAGGTTATCAGTAAGGAACAAGACGCCGCCTGCCGCGATTGCCCCCAGCGCAAGCACCCGCACAGCTCCTTCAATGGTATATGCCTTCTTTCCCAGTCTGCACAGTTCATATGATATAAACAGGATCACCGCGATCTTCGTGATCTCCGCCGGCTGCAGCGTCAGATTGCCTGGAAGCTGAATCCATCTCCTTGCACCGTTCAGAGTCAGACCGAGAGGTGTCTTCACGAGAGCCATCATGATAAGAGAAAACACAAATATCTCAACCGCAAAAGCACCGTAAAGATGATAATCGATCTTTGATACAACAAACATGACCACAAATCCGGCCACTCCGATCAGAGCCTGCTTGGAGAAATAGTACATGTCATCGCCAAAATCTCCCTGGGCTCCGTAATAGCTTGTACTGTACAGCATTACAAGCCCGAAGCACATCAGAAAGACGACCGCAAGAAGGAAATCATAGTCAAAATACTGCTCCTTCTCCGCAGATCTTTTACGCATCCGGTATATAACAGCCGCAAGCCCGGTCCTCTGCGGACGTTTTCTCGCCGAAGCCCGTGTCTGTGACGGCCCTGGTGTCCTCACCACCTGTCTTCTGGCGTCAATCCTCCTCTGATAGGAGGACGGATTCACCGGGCGCATGGGCTGTGTATCGCCCAGATCCCTGCGTCCGGAGTGTCTATTCACATTTTTGCTCTGCCCGCGCCGTTTGATCGGCTGTACAGTCCTGCTTCTCATAAAACCTCACCTATCTTGCATTCATAGCCGGGTGCATCGGCTTACCATGTTCAAAAAACCGATCATACCACACAAGGAAAATATAAACCGTCCAGATCTTGCGGCTGTTGTCCGTCTTCTCATTATGGTTCTTTCCGTTCTTATGGTCATCCAGCATTTTTACGAGCATGTCCGTACGGAAAAATTTCTTTGCCGCTTCAGACTGGAACATCTCCCTGACTCTTTGATAATACTTGTCTTCCTTCAGCCAGACACGAATCGGGATCGGAAAGCCAAGCTTTTTCTTTTCCGCTGTCTTACTCCGGATATTTCTGTCCGCAGCCGCGCGAAGCGCAACCTTCGTCCGGGGCGCCTGCACCTTATATTCAAGCGGAAGCGTCTCCGCCAGTTCCAGAACTTTTTTATCCAGGAACGGGACTCTGACTTCCAGGGAATTCGCCATTCCCATCTTATCCCCTTTCATAAGGATATCATGTACCAGCCAGAGATGCAGATCCACATACTGCATCTTCGTCACAGGATCCTTTCCTTTTACTCTGTCATAAAGAGGCCGGGTCACTTTCTGGATACCAGGCTCGCAGCCCCTTTTCAGTATTTTATTCGCCTCGCGCTCTGTAAAGATATTTGTCGCATTGGCAAAGTATCTCTCTTCCAGAGTTTTCCCATGGCGCATCAGGAAACCTCTTCCTTTCATTCCCCTGGGAAGACAGTATTCTGCGAACTTGCCTAAAATACGGCGGATTCCCATCGGGATTTTGTTAAAGGAGGTATGTTCCAGCGGCTCACAGTAAATATTATAACCTCCGAACAGTTCATCCGATCCCTCCCCGGAAAGGACAACCTTCACCTTCTTTGACGCCTCTTCACTCAGAAAGTACAGAGCGATCGCCGCCGGATCCGCCACGGGCTCATCCATATAGTACTGAATATCCGAAAGTCTGTCCCAGTACTCATCCGGTGTAATGACCTTGGCATCATTCTTCATATTGATACTTGCGGCAAACTCCTTCGCATCCTGGATCTCGCTGTATTTTCCCTCGTCAAAACCGACAGTAAACGTCCGGTCCACCTGTCCGAGGTACGTCAGATAACTGGAATCCACACCACTTGAAAGGTAGGAAGCCACCTCCACATCGCTGATCTTGTGCATCTCCACAGACTCTTTCATCACGGCTTCGATATCATCCACAACCTCTTCAAACGGCTTTTTGCAGTCCCCCGTAAAGTTCGGCTCGAAGTATCTTGTGATCTCCAGATTTCCATTCTCATAGACAAAATAGTGTCCCGGCTGCACACAGAACACTCCCTTGAAAAACGTTTCATTTGTCGGAACAAACTGGAAAGACAGATAATTTCCCAGCGCATCCTCATTGAACACCTTGTCAAACCTGGGATGCTCCATGAACGCCTTGATCTCTGACGCAAACATGAGAGTACCGTTCATCTGCGCATAATACAACGGTTTAATTCCGAAAATATCTCTTGCAGCAAAAAGCTTTTTCTTCTTTGTATCCCAGATTGCAAACGCATACATGCCGCGGAGCCTTTCCACCAGTTTCTCGCCCCACTGCTCATATCCATGGATCAGTGTCTCGGAATCGGTGTTTGAGACGAATACATGTCCCGCTTCCACCAGTTCCTTTCGAAGTTCCTGATAATTATATATCTCGCCGTTAAAAACAAGCACCATACTGCGATCCTCGTTATAGAGCGGCTGATCCCCCACAGATGAAAGATCGATGATACTCAGTCTGCGAAACCCCAGCGCCGCGTCTTCATCCACATACTTTCCCTCACTGTCCGGACCTCTGTGAATGATCGTATTCATCATATTTTCCAGAACCTGCTCTCTGTCTTCCACACTTCCGACAAATCCTGCAAATCCACACATACTGACTTATCTCCTTTTATGTCATGATTTTTTATTATATCCTCTTTTATATAGAAAAACAACTCTCCCATACAAAGCAAAAGCAATGATACAAATACACACCCTCGTATATTTATATCATTGCTTTCCAGGATAATCGGGGTGACAGGATTCGAACCTGCGACCTCACGGCCCCCAGCCGTGCGCTCTAACCAAACTGAGCCACACCCCGCCGACCTGTATATTATACATAGTTTCTCCGAAAAAGTAAAGCATAACATTTTTAAATTTTTCCCATATTATAATTTTGTAAAATAGTTTGAAAGGAACACGAAAAATGCCGAATTGTCAGAATAATATGTGCAGCAGGACAGCCGGTCCCCAGAGTACCAGACAGGGGATCTCCGCACGTAATGCCGGAATTTACAACAGCCGGAACACTGCCATGCGCCAGTCCGGATCCTGGCAGAACACAGCTCCTTCCTGTCGTCGCAATTCAGAGGACTGTACCCGGAGCGATGACTTCCTGAAAGGCACCACAATAGCCATGGCTTATGTCCCCTGGCAGCAATGGCAGAATGTCTACGAAATCTGCCGTGGTTTTGAACGTGGAACAATCTTTGAAGATCTGGATAAGCCGTTCACAGGGAAAGGGGGCCGCAGATAATGAACAGACCAAAAAACAGAAAAGAACTGTTAAATCATATCAACCAGGTCAGTTTCGCTGTCGATGAAGTAAAACTTTATCTGGACACTCACCCCTGTGACGCTGAAGCACTCGCCTATTTCAGAGAATTCAGCAGGGAACGGAATCTGGCGCTGAAAGAATACGCCAGAATCTACGGTCCGCTGACTGTCGACACAGCAGAGGATATCTGTACTGACAGATGGAACTGGATCAACGAGCCATGGCCGTGGCAGGAAGGAGGTTGCTGATTTATGTGGAATTATGAAAAAAGACTGCAGTATCCCGTGAAAATCTCACAGACAAATCCGAAACTTGCCCAGATCATCATCTCTCAGTTTGGCGGTCCCGATGGGGAACTAGCCGCTTCCATGCGTTATCTCTCTCAGAGATATACAATGCCTTATAAAGAAGTGACCGGAACCCTGACGGATATCGGTACAGAAGAACTGGCTCACATGGAAATGATCTGCGCTATTGTTTATCAGCTGACAAAAGATCTCACTCCGGAAGAAATCGAACGTTCCGGATTCGGTCCTTATTATGTGGACCATACACTGGCTCTCTGGCCCCAGGCCGCCAGCGGAATGCCCTGGACAGCCACAGTATTCCAGTCCAAGGGAGACCCCATCACTGACCTGCACGAAAATATGGCTGCAGAACAGAAGGCTCGGACCACTTACGACAACATTCTCCGTCTTATAAAAGATCCGGAGATCTGTGATCCGATCCGATTCCTCAGAGAAAGGGAGATCGTCCACTATCAGCGATTCGGCGAAAGCCTGCGCATCGTACAGGAGAAACTCGACAGCAAAAACTTCTATGCATTCAATCCCGAGTTTGACAGATAACTTTACCGCATACAGGCTACAGCCTCATTTCACATGAAAACGGACCTGCGGATGCACATTACAACATCCGCAGGTCCGTCTCCTGTTTTTTATTCTGTTTTACATCCATAACCACCGTCATCTTACTGTCTGGATGTAAGAGTAACATCTACTGTATTCTCCTCATACTCTCCGTCAGGCTGAGGGATCTGCACGGTCAACGTAACCGTGTCCCCTGCAGCATAATACTGAAGCTGTTCCTGAAGAGCATCCATCCCGTCCACTGTCGTTCCGTTAATCGCGGTAATAACACATCCTCTGGTCATTCCCGCCTTGTCGGCTCCTCCGCCTGAAGTTACCTCAGACACATAGACTCCGCTTGGCATATTAAGCTGCTGAGAATACTCTGTGGGCACGCTCATTCCCGTGATCCCGATCACTCCCTGCTCATTTTCCGCCACCTTCGTCTTTGTCTCCTGATTCATCAGATTCTGAATCAGGTCGCTGACGTCGCTGATGGGGATCGCATAACCGACACCCTCGACTGTCTCGCCCACAAGTTTCGAAGAATTGATTCCTATCACTTCTCCATTGGCATTGACAAGAGCACCTCCGCTGTTTCCCGGGTTGATCGCCGCATCCGTCTGGATCAGTTTTGCATCACTGTCTTCCGTTGCCTCTCCTGTCTCACCGTCTGTTTCTGAGGCCGAACGGTTCAAAGCACTGATCACGCCTGTTGTGACAGACTGTCCATATCCAAGTGCATTTCCGATGGCGATTGCCGGCTCTCCAACCTTCAATGTCGTAGAATCGCCCAGCGTGGCAACGGAAATCGAATTCATCGTCTCATCCGATATGGAATCCAGAGGCACTGCGATCACTGCCACATCATATTCGGAATCCGATCCTTTGATATTTGCTCCAAGGCTGGTGCCGTCATTAAACGTGACAGTCAGAGTATCGCTCCCCTGGATCACATGATTGTTCGTCACGATCAATAATTCGGTATCACTCTGAGAAATGATGATCCCAGTGCCTGCGCTCTCGCTTTTCTGTTCACTTACACCTCCAAAGAAGTTCTGAACCTCCTCTACACTCATATTGGTAATGGACACGATCGACGGCATTACTTTTTCTACTACAGAGGACACATCTGACGTGACGACACTGGAAGTCTGTGACAGAGACGCGCTGTTACTGTTCACAGTTCTGGAACCGTCCGAAGATGACCGGGATGAATCATTCAGCCCGAGTATCCTGCTCCCGATCACATTTGACGTCATAAAAGTCACACTGGACACAACTCCGAACAGGAGCGCCAGCCCGATCACTGCCAGCGTCTTTGGCATTTTCTTTCCGGGCTTTTTCCCATTCCCACCTGCATTCCGCTGTGTTCCCCCATACTGATAATCTGCATTATTCTGATCGTAATAATTATACTGGTTATCCATACGAATTACCTGCCTTCTCCTGTATTTCATCTTATGGCAATATAGTAACTCTGTATTGTGTTTAAAATGTGTTCAATCAATTAACAAATATTGAAACACTCTTACTTTTACTCTACAGTAACTGATTTTGCCAGATTTCTCGGCTTATCCACATCGCATCCCCTTCCGACCGCAATATAATATCCAAAAAGCTGCAGTGGAATGATGGCCAGTGAATTTGTAAAGAACCTGTTCGTCTCCGGGATGAAGATCACATAGTCCGCAGCCCGTTTGATCTCATCATTTCCCTCATTAGTCACCGCCAGCACAAAAGCGCCTCTTGTACGTACTTCAACGATATTGCTGATCATCTTCTTATAAAGGTCTTCCTGGGTGAGCACTGCTGTCACAAGCGTTCCCTCCTCGATCAGGGAGATCGTTCCATGCTTCAGCTCGCCTGCCGCATACGCCTCTGAGTGAATATAGGAGATCTCCTTAAGTTTCAGTGAACCTTCAAGTGAAATCGCGTAGTCTATCCCTCTTCCGATAAAGAATACGTCTCTTGCCGCCAGATAGCGATTGGCAAATTTCTGTATCTTGTTCTTGTTGTTCAAAAGCAGTTCCACCTGGTCAGGTATCCGCTTCAGGTCTTCAATATACTGCTCCATCTCTGAGTCTGTTATCTTTCCTCTGACTTTCGAAAACTTAAGAGACAGCAGATACAGGGCGATCAGCTGACAGGAGTAAGCCTTGGTAGTAGCCACAGCGATCTCCGGTCCAGCCCAGGTATACATGACATTATCCGCCTCTCTTGCAATTGAACTTCCCACAACATTCACAATGCCGAGTACCTTTGCTCCCCTTACATGAGACTCGCGAAGTGCAGCGAGGGAATCCGCAGTCTCTCCGGACTGGCTGATCACAATGACCAGTGTCCCTTCGTCAAGGATCGGATCCCTGTAGCGGAACTCGCTTGCAAGGTCCACCTCCACCGGGATCCTTGCCATTCCTTCCAGGACATATTTTCCTGTCACCCCGGCATGATATGCAGAACCGCACGCCACGATCATAATCTTCTTCACTGCCCGGATTTCATCATCAGACATTCCCAGTTCCTCGATCACGATATCATTTCCTTTGATCCGGGGAGAAAATGTATCTTCGATCGCTTTGGGCTGTTCGTACATTTCTTTGAGCATAAAGTGCTCGTATCCGCCTTTTTCCGCAGCGTCCACATCCCATTCGATATGGGTTGATTCCTTTTCGATCGGTTCCTCATCCACATTGAAAAACTCCATGGAATCACTCTTCATCCTTACGATTTCTTCGTTCTCTATAAAATAAACATCTCTTGTATATTTCAGAACTGCTGGTACATCCGATGCGATGATACATCCTCCGTCCGTGCTTCCCACGATCAGAGGGCTGTCTTTTCTCACCGCATAAAGCTCTTCCGGATGATCTCTGAAAATGATTCCCAGAGCGTAGGATCCCTCCATTCGATGCATTACCTTGGTGATCGCGCGCAGAGGATTCCCGTCATAATAATAATCAAGGAGATGAGCGATCACTTCCGTATCCGTATCTGAAATAAATTCATACCCTTTTTTGATCAGTTTCTTTTTCAGTTTCAGATAGTTTTCAATGATACCGTTATGAACCACTGCTATAGTACCTTCTTTGTTCATATGCGGATGCGCATTTACATCTGACGGTTCTCCATGTGTTGCCCACCTGGTATGACCAATTCCCAGTACTCCCGGCATGTTCGCACCATTATGAGTCATTTCCTCCAGGACTTTAAGCCGTCCTTTTGCCTTGGTCATATTGATCTTCTCGCCGTCAAATACTGCAATTCCTGCTGAATCATATCCTCTGTATTCCAGCTTGGAAAGTCCGTCCAAAAGGATCGGTGCCGCCTGCTTCTCTCCTACATATCCAACAATTCCACACATATTATATACTCCTTTGCCTTGATTCTTTTAAAAAAATGAGGCAATCGGCCGTCTATCTCAGTACGCACCTTTGCCTCATTCAGATTATGCTATGCGTTTTTACAGATCTATGAAATCCATTTCATAGTCATCGTCCTTTTTTGACGATTTTTTACGACGGATATTCTTCGTATTTCCCGTATGAGCATCTACTTCATCATCCTCATATTCGTCGTCATACTCGTCATCATCGTCGTATTCCTCATCGTACTCGTCATCATATTCGTCGTCGTACCCATCATCATCGTACTCATCATCATACTCGTCTTCCTCGTCATCATAGCCGACAAACTGCTTTCTTGATTTCTTCTGGACTGCAGGTCTGTCTTCCTCTTCCTCGTCATCATCCATCGGAATGTCATATTCATCATACAGATCATCAAGCTCCTGGTTGCGGTGCACGAGTTTCACCGCAAATACGATCATAAAGATCAGAAGAAGCAGTATAATCACTGCTACGAGTGCAAAAGCAATCGCAATATGTTCACCCACAAAAGCGCCAATACGTCCGACAACAGAACCGTCTGACGCACTGCTGTCGTCCGAAGCCGGTGCTGTAAAGCTCTGATAGGTGCCATCCTCTGTATCATACTGATAAAGCCCTTCCTGCCCTGTTCTCGTATTCAGAGCATAAATGACATAAAATCTGCTGTTTGAAGGATCGGACCACGCCGGAAATGTCTGATCGGACACTGTCAGCTCTACCTGCTGATAATTTTCCGGAAGAGAAACCTGATCCGGTTTGTTCAGAAGGATGATCGACGTAGTATCTGACACAGAGACCTCAAGATATGGTGAGAATGTGGCATCATCCTCATTATAGAGGAAGAAACTTCCCGCTCCAGACGAATCCACCAGATATCCGAGGTATACACCGGCATCGTTTGCAACAAATCTTCTGTCTTCCCCGTTAAAGTTCAGTGTAGTCTCTGCATAGCCTGCAGGAATATCCGCTGAAGTAAAGGCCTCTGAGAAATTATAATCTGTACCATTCACATTCACTACAATGTCCGTAGTCTCTCCTGCTGCCGCATCTGCTCCCGTCGGTTCTGCTGTGGTACTCCCGTCCGCGGCCGCATCTATGGTGATTGCAGAGGAACCTTCGTCCAGATTCAATGTTTCATCAGAATACAGATAGGCTGTGGAACTATCCACGCTGATCTGTGCAGTGCCGGACTTAAGTGCACGGAATTCCATTGTTGTACGAAGTTCTGACTCTGTTCCATCTCCGCTTCCTGAATACGTCAGTTTTCCCGATCCATCGGATTCTACTCCGTCCCCGCTCACAAACTCAAGTGAGTCTGTATCGTATGTCATAGTAACGTCTGCGTCGCCGATCGCATCCCCGCCTGAGCGGATAACCATATCAACCTTAACCGTTTCCCCCACCTGAGTCTCAGGATCTGTAAACTGAAGTGATCCTTCCGCCGCATAAACAATGCTGCCGGCCATCGGCACCGCAAGGAACGCAGCCAGAACAAGTGCTGCCATTTTCTTCATCATTTTCATGCAAATACCCCTTCTTTTGTTTTTCAAATTTACATCAAATGTATTTTCCATACTATAATACACGCTTTATCCTGAAATGTCCAGATTCATTCATATAATAAGCCTGCTGATTACTATCAGAAATCAGATAGGCTCAATACTCTTCGTCCTCCGATGAAGAGGCTTCGGATGAACTGCCGGAATTATCATATCCGCTGTCATAGGAATCATCGTAACTGTCATCATCATAAGAATCGTCATAACCGCTGTCCGCATCACTGTCATCGTAGTCAGTGCTGTTGTCATAACTGTCGTCATAGTCGTCATAACTGTCATCGTAACTGTCATCATCATAGTCATCGTACCCGTCATCGTAATCATAACCGTATTGATCATAGCTGTCATCATACGGACTGCTGTAATCCACAGTTGCAGTGATCGTATCGCTGATTGAACTGACAGTCGCAGAAGGCGTATACCCTGCGTCTCCAAAGAGGAACTGATGCAGTTGAGACACATTGTCCGTCAGATCCTGTGGAATAACAATACTTCCAAGCCCCGAAATCGTATCTGTGGTCTTTTCAAATGGAAAACCTGTATTATCCACAAGTTTATACTGGGAGTATGCCTGCGCATAATAAAGGATCTCCTGCAGCGTAAAGCTTGTCGATATCTGAGGGAAAACTTCGTTAATGATACTGTTGATCGTAAGAAGATCTGCCTTCTGGATCTTTTCCACAGCTTTTTCTATTACGATCCGCTGTCTCTCTGTACGGGTAAAATCTCCTCCGGCCGTAGAACGGATACGCGCATAAGTAGTTGCCTGCGGGCCATCCATCAGATATGTCCCTGCCTTGTCAATCTTATGTGCCTCCTTACCAGCCACTCTCGCTGTTTCGGTCACATATTTATTGAATGCTTCCAACTCCTCATCCTTGATCGTGATCTCCACTCCGCCAAGCTGATCGATCATATCTGAAATAGCTCCGAAGTCAACTGTCACATAATCCTCAATATCCAGATCCAGGTTCATGTTCAGCATATTGATTGCCATCGTCGGGCCACCATAGCTGTATGCACCGTTGCATTTCTGATATGTTCCTTCCGAAAGATTCAGCAAGGTATCCCTGTAGACAGAGGCAAGTTTTATTTCTTTTGTCTCGTTGTTAAGACTGGCCACAATGATCATATCAGAGCGGTTACCTTCACCCAGGCTGCCATCTCTTGAATCTACACCAAAAAGAGCGATATTAGTATATCCTTCTCCCAGATCTATATTCTTATTCTGCTCCATGACCTCCTGATTGATGATCAGGTCGTCGGCCTTCACTTCCTGCCTGTCTATCTTGCTCCACTGCGCTGCGACATAGACCGCTGCCGACCCGACCAGACAGACGAGCACTCCCGCCACGCAGACAAGCGCCTTCTGCCATGCTTTCATTCTGGTAAACCAGTTTCCTCTTCTTGTTCGGCGCCGGCGTCTGCCGCGTCTTCTTACGTTTCTTGACATGATTTGTTCACACTCCGCTTGCGTTCTTTCACCTTTGCTTGCCTTATTTTACTGTTTTTTGACCATTTTCATCCTTTGATACTTTTCTAAAAACGTATTTCGACTGCTTTTTCTTGCCAAACTCTTCCGTACTATCTGACTTTAAAAGTACTCCTACCGTTTGTAATATCAACTGAATGTCTCTCCAAACACTAAACTGTTCAATATACATCATATCCATCACAAGCTTATCTTTAGGCGTCGTATTATACTTTCCTGCAATCTGGGCATACCCGGTAAGTCCTGCCTTCACTCTCAATCTATATTCAAATTCAGGAAGATCTTTGGTATACTTTTCTACATTTTTAACCATTTCAGGTCTCGGTCCCACAAAGGTCATATCGCCTTTCAAAACATTTAAAAGCTGCGGCAGTTCATCAATGCGAGTTCTTCTCAAAAACTTTCCCGGTTTGGTAATTCTGTCATCATTTTCTTTTACCGAATAATTTTCGACATTTTGCTTCATTGTCCGCAGCTTATATACCTGAAATCTCCTTCCATTAATCGTAACTCTCTCCTGCTTAAAGATTACTGGTCCACCATCGTAAAGTTTTACAGCAATCATGCCGCCAATCCAAAACGGAGAACTTAATATGCCAAGAAAAAGTGAAAGACCAATATCCAATCCCCTTTTAATAATGCGCTGCTCCATTGTCAAAGCTTTAACATTTTTATTGAGAAGATAGACATCATCAAGGACATAATGGGTTGCATTTAATTCCATAATATCCTCTATTTCAGGATTAAAATATACGTTCACTTTGTACTTGTAACTCCAGCGCATTATGTCAGTTCTCACATCAACCGGAACATCATAGATAAAAACCGTATCCGCTTTTTTTATATGACTTTCAATATCTCTGCTCTGATAATCAAGCACATCTGTGATCCGATACTGCTTCTTATATTTTTGCATTACAAAAACAATCTCATCTAAACTTTTCTGCGAAGAAGTGATCACACAACATTTTTCAGGTTCGTGTAATTTAAAAAAAAGTGCGTTACCTGCATAAGTAAAAAAAATAATTGCCATTATCTGAAAAAAAATAGCAACAAAAAGCAAACCAATACTCTGAAATTCAAATTCATGTATATCAGGAACATTTGTCCTCATAATCATTACCTGCAGATACGTAATGATATCCGTGCATATAACAGCTAACGAAAGGGAATTAATAATCGGCTTGCTTTTCCTTCTTCCTATATCATACTTCCCATATACAGAAATAAACAGTATGCCTACTATAAAAAAAGTCATGATCGTAATTCCCATAGTTCGTGACAAACGCACAAGCCCTATATTTTCTTTTCCTAGGACCTTCATGAAAATTACCAATAATAATATATATAGTAAAGCTTTTATAAACAGCCAAAGCATTGTCTCAAACTTATGTAAATGCTTGTTCATCTACTCACCACCAATTATTCATACTTGTAACATTATATATGAATCAGTGCCTGATTGCAAGGATAGTACATAATTCCGACACATATTCGTAATATTTTTTTAATACAGCTCTATCTATGAATCCCAACGTTAAAAGTCCTCACAGCTAAACTGTCAGGACTTTTTCTTTCTTCTTGATACAATATTATATATAACAAAAAATACAATACCGATTATTGACAGAACAATTCCAGCCCTGAATCCAGGCGTATGATATTCCATTCTTATTTCATGCGTTCCTGCGTCTAATTCGAATCCGGCAAATGTTCCTGCCAATTCTTTAAGTTCAGTTTTTTTACCATCTACATACAGAGTCCAACTCTTCTCATAGGGAATTGATAGAAATATCATCGAATCTGTCTCTGTCGTATACATACCGGAAACCACGTTTCCTTTTATTTTTAGTCTGCTCTCATATCCTTTATTAAGAACATCCATAGCATTTACAAACTGCTCCTGGTCAAGCTGTGCTGTATAAATCGTATGCTGACTCATTTCATCTGTATTGTTATGCCTAATTTTTACCTCAACAGATTCCCCAGCTCTATATTCCCCCAGAAGCATACTATTCATCACAAAACGACTGCACGTATCCTGTAAATATTGATCGTCTACGTAAATCTCACAATTATCCTCGTAAAGATTACCATGTACAGATGAACTATCTATATAGAAATAAACCGGACCATCCGCTAATGCTGTCACCCTCCACATTTCATCCTGCCCGTCAAATCCTAAAAACTGCGTCTCAACATCCTTATAAAATCTGCAATTCTCTCCGATCATCCCACTTAATAAGCGACTCTGATTTTCATAGGGATTGTTGCCAAATTCGACATTCTTCAATTTTGACGATACATTATATCCTAAAGGTAAAGCATACATGTTCTCATAGATATCGCTATCCTTAAATGGAAGTTCCGTGTCCATGTCCAACTTTTCATATCCATAGGTGGCTTTTGGCATCACAGCGTACTTTACTGATAATAGAGAATCCATGAGAATCATAGGACTATTCCAGTAAGTTTCACATAAAAACACCTGTTTATTTGCCAGATCTGAATATCCGATCTTTGAAAGGAATTCATCAACTTTCTCATCATATGCAGAGCTATAATGCTCTATACTATTATAGCCAAAAAGTAGGGACTCACATGTAGCGACTTTATTCCCTGGTTCCGAAATTGTAAGATATGAATCATTTTTTTCAAAACGATAAAAATTATCCTCTGCCCTATCATTTAATTCTTCGACAACATTTTCCATGGCCGTCTCATACTCTGTGAACAAGGTATTTGAGGCATTATATTCTCTGAACGCTTTATTTGTATTATAGGAAAGTTCAAAAAACAGCATAATAACCATCAGGAAAACAGAACCATAACGAACTCTGATATTGCGATGCTTGTACATTGCAATCAAAATTCCCGTTAAAACCAGGAAAAACATGTACAGCACAAGAGTTCTGAGAGAAGTATTTAACTCTCCATCTCTCGAAAGGATATAAAAGATTGCCAGAAGAATTCCCACGCTCCAACAAACTGCCTTTTTCTGTACCCCATTTTTCTCAATCGTTTTCCATCCTCTTGATGCCAGAATCAGCATAAAAAAGGGGACAATAAACGAAAATCTGAAATAATAAGAAGTGCTCCGCACAAATGCAGTCCAAAGCAATTCAAGATCCTGCAGGCAAAAACTCCCTATTAAAAACGACGCTAAAACACCAGACAGAATTTTTTCTTTTTTATCAACAAAAGATGTAACGAAATAGTATGCTGAACAGATCAGAAGGATACCGCTACAAAATATTACCGGAGCCATCTGATTATTTCCTGCTGCATTGATCTCAAATCCACTGAAGAAATGAAGAATATCAAAATGTATAATCCCTGTCAGTCCCACCGAATTATGTGTTGCCTTTCCTCCTATCAGCGCCATACATGCAGGCAACAGCATGACAAAACTCGTCATGACACCTAATAGCATAACAATCAAGTAATCAATAATCGTACGCCATCCGGCCCGTACTGCTTTTATCGGATGGCATTTATAGGAAATACAGAATTCATAAATGAAATATAGTCCAGACATAAGGCACACCATATACCCCGTGTACCAATTGGCTATAATAGCCAATGAGACGCTGGCCCACAGCAAAATCTTTCTCTTCTCCGAGATAAGTTTCCAAACTCCTGCCGCAATAAGTGGAAGGAGAATCACTCCGTCAAGCCACATCACATTTCTGCAATAATAAACATTATATTCCATAAGAGCATACGCTGTGGAAAACAGCAGCCCAGGCATCGTCTGAAGTTGAAAACGTTTCCGGAGAAAAAACTGACTGGTCAGACCGCACAACCCTATTCGAAGTACGATCATAAGAGCCATAAATGTCGGAATCTGGCTTTTTTCAAAGAAAATAAGGAGAATATTGAGCGGACTGGCAATATAAAATCCTATTAATCCCAACATTCGCCCTCCAAGAGACTTTCCTGACGAAAATTCAATACTTGCATTCCCATGGAACACATCCCATAAGTAGCCATAATAGTCCTTATGCTGAAGTCTTGCATCCCATATAAAAACAGAACTATCACCAAAAGGTGTAATCCCCTGATAAATCATCACTCCCAGAACAATAATTGTTGGTATGAGAAAAGACAGTATATAAATCCATGCACCTTTTTTCTTTTTCATGCTCACAAGTTTTCTCCCCTTTTAGGTTATATAATTATTTGATCAGGAAAACTATTTTCCCCACTCGTTTCCATTTTAAATAAAATGGCAATAAAATAATCAGGCTGATTCCAAACCCCGCTATAAATAACAGAATAATTTTCAATATCACGTTTACCCCAGACAGAGGTACGTATTTTGACCATAAAACCATAACCGGCTTGTGTAGCAGATAGATTCCAAAACTGCATCTTGCCAGAAAAGCCATATCAATTCTGACAATATGCTTTATAACATTATGGTATCTTCTTATCAATTCATAAAGTGTCAGCCCCAACGCAAAAATAGGAACAATATTATACCAAAGCATACTTCCACTGCTAAAATAGTCATTTGAATACAGGTAATATTGTCCAGCCGTATTAGCTGCAAACAAAACAGCGGAAACAATTAAAAGAATGCTTGTTTTAACTCTCTGAAGAAGCTTTTTTCTTCCGATAAAATATCCAAGTATTATATATAAGCCATACGCTCCACCGCCAAAATTGACATCCGGAAGAAATACCAACGTCTCCAAACTTTCATCCTGCATTATTGTCCTGTTATAGAACACATTTATAGTAGGAATAAGCATTGTATCAATCCAAACAATGGTGATTGGTATTATAAAGTACTTTATGTTTTCATAGTAATTAATCACTTTGGCGAGAAAGGGAATAAAAACATACATGCCGATAATCATCGGCATATACCACATATGAGAAAGTTCTCCATCTTTCATAAACAGCATTTCCTTAATCAGGTCAGGCAGAACAATCTCGCGCTCATAAACAATGCATACAAAAAAATAATTAAATATTGTCCATATTTCCGTAGCAACAATCATTGGAATTAACGATTTCCGATAAAAACGAAAAATATTCTTTTCTCGATTTAAGAGAAGTGTTCCTGAAATTGCTAGAAAAATCGGCACTCCCAGTCGTCCAATAGTAAAAAAAGTAGTTTCTATCCCCCAAAAAAGAAATCTTACATGTTCAGTTCCATTTAAAACTCCATTATAATATTCCTGTGTCGCATGACATAATACAACACAGCATATTGCACAAATTCTAGCGTAGTCAATCCACTCTTCTCTTTTGGTTTCTTTAATCTCATTCTGCCGCATAGTCATTATTCTGCTTATCGCCTTATCTTTTTATACTGCTTAAATTCCTTTTTATTATAGAAGTAGTTTTCCGGCTTTCCTTTTATCCCAAGTTCTTCAAACCATTCAGAATTCATTTTATCAATCAATTTTGTTCTGGTTGGTTCAGCAAGCGTATTAATGTTCCACAACGAAGAATGCAGAGCATAATTTATGTAATCCTTCTCTGTTTCTTTAAACAGCCCCTCTTCTTTCAGTCTCTCGCGAAGAGCAATCAAAGCATCATAAAAACAATACCAGGAATTTTCTCTGGTTTTGGATAAAGAGTCTTTTGCATCCCGTCTCTGGTGAGCCAAGACTTTATTCACAACAGAAATCCTTTCTGCAATAGCCACAGCACTAAAAACAAATAAAAGATCATTGCTCGTTCTCTGCTCCTGGAACAGAAGATCATGCCGTTCTACAAACTCTCTACTATACAGCTTATCCCACGCCCATCCGACAAAAACCTTAAAAATATTGTCCGTCATCTGACGATGATTAAAGGGTGTATATGGAGGAATTTCCTTTAGTCGGAGAGTCCAGGCAACTTCTACAAATTTATCTTTTTCTGTATAGTATTGATCAGAATTAAATACGACAAAATCTGCTTTATCCTCTTCTGCTTTTTCATATGCAAGCTTAAGCATATCCGGCTCAAAAAAATCATCCGCATCCAGAAAAGACAAATATTTACCGGTTGCCATAGACAGCCCTTTATTTCTTGCTGCTCCAGCCCCTCCATTCGGCTGTGTAACTACTGTGATACGCCTGTCTTTTCCAGCGTATTCTTCCAGAATTTTCAACGATCCATCCGTAGAGCTGTCGTTTACACATATAACTTCAATATCCAATAATGTCTGTGCTAATACACTGTCCAGACATTGTTTCAAGTATTGTTCCACATTATATACCGGAATGATAACTGATACTAAAGGCATTGTCCTCCGTACTCCTTTTCCTTTATTTGCGTTTTACGATTTTTCTCTTGATTGACCTGGGCACAAACATCATCGCTTTCCCGATTTTGAAAGTAGTAGATTTCTTCACATCACTCAGTTCTCTCTCCAGCTTTTTAATCTGATCTGCCGCTGAACCACCCTCAAAAAGTGCATATTTCTGATAATAGCCATTCGGATCTTTAATAAGCAAACTGAGCCGTTCTCTTGTTCTCGGTGTGAAAACATTCATATCTAATTCCTCAAGATCCTGTGCCCTTCTAAATTCTTTACTGATACGTTCAACATACTCTCTCTTAAACTCATCGCTGATTCTTCCAATCGTAAACGTATAGCTGAAATATCTTTTATAGTTATAGTAATACTTGAACCGCTCCCACAGTTTCTCATTCCCCTTCTGCATGAAAATATCTCTGACAAAATCATACTCAACATTCATACAATATACTTTTTCTTTATTATTTACAGAAGAATTCGGATTATCTCGACGATTCATATAATACGGCTTATCTAAAAACATGCATCTCTTAGCATAAATAAATGTCTGCCAGAAAAAACCATTATCCTGGAAAGATGCTCCAGGCGTAGTATTATGACGAATATGATGTTCCTCAATATACTGTCTGCGATAAATACCACTCCACGTATTCATAATAAACTTAGTAATATATGGTTTTTCAAACGGATCAATCACCTGATTATAATCCATGCCCTCACTATCCAGATGATTGTACGTCAGATGCATATCCCCCGTCTTCTCACTTCTTGTAAAACGATAAAAATCTGCCTTCACAAAATCAAGATCATTCTGCTTGGCAACATTATACAAATCTTCGTACATGGACAAAGGCACGAAATCATCCGGCTCAACTATACCGATGTATTCTCCCGTCGCCTTGTCAAGGCCGATATTCATTCCCACCCCATAGCCTTCATTCATTTTATCTATGAGGACAATCCTTTCATCTTTCTCTGCATATTCTTTAAGAATTTCAAGAGACTTATCTGTTGATCCATCATTGATACAGATAATTTCAATATCATGAAGCGTTTGTCTGACTATGCTCTCCATGCATTCTCTCAAATAGTTTTCTACATTATATGTTGGTATTATAATTGATACTTTCGGCATTTTTTACATATGGTGTATTAAGCAGAAAATACAGCCACTTCTCCTTCCCTATTTTTTCTTAATTAATAATTTCACTTTTCTCGGAAAACAGGTTACAATTTTCCCGATCTTATAACTATGTGAAGCATATATTCTATTTATTTGACTTTCTTTTTGTTTGAGTTGCTCTTGAAGGCCTCTATTTTCTTGTACTTGTTTTACATATTTATTGGTGATACTCTTTTTTTCCTCTTGGAGTTGTCTTATTATCCTTCCACGTTGTGCTTTCTCGTCATAAGTAATTTGCAGTTTCATTTTAGCATTAGCTAACTCTGTATTAAGCTTTTCCTGCTTTCTCACAGGTCGTTCATGTAATTCTTTCAAATACATTTTCATTATAAATTGTGAAAGGTTAGACTGAATTGCCTGTTTCCACCATAAATCTGCGAATCCTATTGAAACATCCAGCCATGGTTTTTCAACATCAGCAAAGTGTATGATTACCGGCTCATGACATGCTATTTCCCATTCTGTTTTTGAATAGCAATAACGCAGGCAGGGAATTTTATCATAAGACTGACTATCTTCAGGATGATATTTTGTCATAAGATTATACTGAGGATTTAGCAATTTAATCTTTCCATAACAGGCAGCATTTAGAACATCCTGATCTTGATTTTTATATTCCTTTTTTATTAATTCATCAAATCGAATTTTCAAGTTATGCTTTCTCATCAACTCCAGATTAATAATCAATACACCTGCATTTATATATTGATCTATGCTCGGAATCTCCAAAGTTTTCAATATTTTATTCGTTTTTTCTTCAGGATAGTAGAAACCTGCTGCCTTTACTCCAGCAAGATAAAAGTTATCCATTTCAATTTCAAACAACTCATCGATACTCTTCTGCACAAGAATATCCACATCTAAATATATACATTTTTTGATATCAGATAAAATTTCTGGAAGAGCAAGCCTAAAAAAAGTTGCCTGAGTTATATGTGATAATTGTATTTTGACTTTACTATACGTATCATCCATAAAAAAAAACTTTGGCGATATCGCATTATACTTATGCAAAATATTGTTTAGCAAATCAATATATTCATTTTTAAAATTCGAAGATACCAATAATACTAATTGATATTCCAGTGGATTCTTTACATGACTCAGAAGAGAATCCACCGCGACCATCATTTGAAATGCATAATTGTTATCAGCTGCCAAGACAACCGTCTTTTTTTTATCCATATATCTCCTTATTTTTAAAATAGTGTTCTAATCTCTACTATATATATCCCGGGTATAAACTTTTTCCTTTACCCCCTTTAATCTGTCATCCATTCTGTTTGCAACAATTATATCTGCATAGTCCTTAAACTCATCGAAATCTCTGATCACTTTTGAATGGAAGAATTCATCGTCTTTCAACGTGGGTTCATATACCACGACCTCTATTCCCTTTGCCTTGATGCGTTTCATGATTCCCTGTATTGATGACTGTCTGAAATTATCGGAATTCGTCTTCATCGTAAGGCGGTAGATTCCGACCACAGAAGGATTTCTCTTCAGGATCATATTGGCAATATGGTCTTTTCTCGTTGTATTTGAATCAACAATCGCTCTGATAATATTATTCGGCACCTTATCATAATTTGCGAGAAGCTGCTTTGTATCCTTCGGGAGACAATATCCACCATAACCGAATGATGGATTATTGTAGTGAGTTCCGATTCTTGGATCTAATCCGACCCCCTCTATGATCTGTTTTGTATTCAATCCCCTTATCTCTGCATAAGTATCCAGTTCATTAAAATACGCCACTCGAAGTGCAAGATAAGTATTCGCAAACAGCTTAATTGCCTCTGCCTCTGTAGAACCTGTATAGAGTACAGGGATATCCTCCTTGATTGCCCCTTCTTTGAGCAGGGAAACAAATTTTTCAGCTCTGCTACTTTCTTCACCTATTATGATCCTGGAAGGATACAGATTATCATAGAGAGCTTTTCCCTCCCTAAGAAATTCCGGTGAAAAAATAATATTATCGGTCTTGTATTTTTCCCTTATCTCCTTTGTATATCCTACTGGCACCGTAGATTTAATGATCATAACTGCATCCGGATCAATCTGGAGTACCCTCTCGATAACAGATTCCACGCTTGATGTGTCAAAATAATTCAACTCTTCATCATAATTTGTGGGTGTTGCAATCACAATATAATCCGCCCCGGTATATGCTTCCACGTCATCCGTCGTAGCAGTAAGATTCAATGGAACATTAGCCAGATATTCCTCAATCTCCTTATCTACAATAGGAGATTTTTTGTTGTTGATCATTTCTACTTTCTCCGGAATAATATCCAGTGCGTATACTTCATTATGCTGTGCAAGGATGATCGCATTTGACAGTCCTACATAACCTGTCCCGGCAATTGCTATTTTCATTGATATCCACCTCTTTATTATTTCAAAAAACTTCAAAATTCAACATTACAATCTTATCATATCCTCTTTCCATTTACAACCCGCCGCAGATTTCGAATTGACTGCTTCATTCTTCTGGCAGACGTACTCACCGCCATCCACACACCTGCAGATGAGGGATCTTTCATAATCTTGACAATCTTTTTCCACTCAAAAGGAGTAAAGTATTTCTGATCCAGCTCGTTTTTCCGGTCAGCCTCTCTAAGCTCCTCAGACATCGTTTTCAGATATTCTTTACGGAATTTTCTGTCAATCCTGTTATAGGTTGTAAAATAGTTACGGAATCGCTGCATGGAATAAACCTTTATAAAATAAGGTTTCAGCTCAGGATGACGATCAAGGAAATCATGGATAAACCTGTACTCCTCATTCATGCAGTATACTTTTTTTCTGCTCTTTACAGAAGAATTCGGATTATCTCTCCGGTTCATATAATAAGGTCTGTTCACAAAATAAACCCTTTTTGCCAGACAGAACGTCTGAAACCAGAAACCGTTATCCTGAAATGAGGCTCCCGGCGTAGTATTGTGACGGATATGATACTTTTCAATAAACGACCGACGGTAAATCCCGCTCCATGTATTTAGAATGTAACGGAAGATACCGTCGTTTTCTTTCGGATCAATAACCATATTGTACCCAGTTCCGTCTTTTGAGAGCGCTTCATATGTTTTTAAAAACTCTCCCTTTTTATTACATATGAAACGATAGAAATCTGCTTTTACGATATCGAGGTCTTTCTCTTTTGCAATATTATACAAATCTTCATACATATGAAGATCCACAAAATCATCCGGCTCTACAATCCCGATATACTCGCCCGTCGCCCTGTCCAGACCGTCGTTCATCGCGCAGCCATATCCCTCATTCTTTTTGTCTATGACAATCACCCTGTCATCTTTCTGCTCATACTTCCGCAGAATTCCCAGTGAACCGTCTGTAGATCCGTCATTAACACAAATAATCTCCAGTTCTTTCAGTGTCTGTCCCACAATGCTTTCCATGCACTGTGTCAGGTACTGTTCTACATTATACGTTGGCACAATGATTGAGACTTTTGCCATAATACCTACCGCCTCTTTTCCTTGCTGTTTATTCCCAGTGTCTTTTCAAAAAAATCCGCCACATCACCTGTATATGTCCCGCTTCTCGTTCTGCTGATCATCAAATCTCTGAACTGCTCGATCTTTTCTGTATCTGTTCTGTCGCTTTCTATCATTGCCATCAGTTCTTCCGCATCTTCTGAGATCTCCCCGGGGACATACTTTTTGAAATCAATGTAGACATCTCGGTTTGCCATATAAGATTCATAATCAAATGTATAGAAGAACATCGGCTTTCCAAGCATGGCGACTTCGAAGACCACGGCAGAGTAATCAAGGATCACAATATCCGCCGCATGACAGAAATCTATTGTCGCAAATTCCGTGTCCTGTATCGCATGCTCATGAGTTATCCTGATTCCGCTGAGCGGATGAAATTTCATTACCAGGTCATATCGCTCATAGTCCACTGCTTCTGCAAGCCGGAGCGCAGCCATCCTGAGTTCTTCTTCTTCAAATCCGCCGCCTTCTTTGCGAAATGTAGGGGCGTATATGATCGTCTTTCTTCCGGCCGAGCCTAACCGGGGATATCGTTCTTTTATTCGTCTCTTCACATCACCGACATATTTCTCATCAGCCAGAAGATCCAGTCTCGGAAGAGGCATCACCACCATTTTATCCATAGAAACATTAAATGCCTCTGCAAAAAAACGGCTGCAGAATTCACTGCTGGAAAAAACATAAGTATAGTTCCTGTGCATTCGCATAGCCTCTGCCACGGATTTCTTTGTTCCTTCTCCCTTATCAAGAATACTGTAACCGAATTTTTTCATTGCTCCCAGAGCGTGCCACATCTGTATGACTTTCAGGTTTTTTCTCTGATTAAGAAGTGATACCACGATACAATATGTATCCAACACCACCATTTCAGATGTAGCCACATGATACATCTGCCTGATCATATGAAAGCAGTATCCGATCTTCTCCGGAATGCTATCACCGATCATCTTGATTAATGTAATGTTCCTGTATTCCGGCTGGCGTTTCTCCATCTCATGGATCACCATGCTGAAATCGACAGAAAGAGTATTGCTCTGTCTCGATATATATGTAATTTTCTTCTGTACAGGAAGCAGCTTTAATATACTGTACAGGCAGTTAAGCAGAAAAGCTGCACCCCTGATTAAACTCTTTTTCATAATCACGACCACATATCTTTAATATGCCAGTAAAGATTCCTGCTCTTTATGGCACTTCGCACTTTCACGATAAACGAATACGGGAAAAACGATGCAACAACCAATATGAATGAAACTTTGGAAGGTCTGATTCTCCATGCCTTCACAGCATAACGCCTTGCTTCTCTATTCTGTCCGTTGCGCATGCATCTCTCAGCAATCCGGTTCCGTACAATGATATCTACCTTCTGTTCAAATTCTTTCCCGAATTTTGCAATCTCATCACGGTATTTTTCCCTGATATAAAGCCGGGACTTGATATACTTGTCTGTTTTAGATGAGACCTGATCCGTATTTGTTGAATTGTAATAATTAATACACGGTTCAGGAACAAAATCCACTTTTGTCACCAGACAACAGCGGATCCAGAGATCATAGTCCTGCAATGCCTCAAGATCAAGATCAAAAGGGCCTGTATTATCAAGAACTTTTTTTCTGACCATAACCTGGGAAGGCGTCCCCATTTCTCCACGGATAAATATCCTTTTTGAGAGGTCCCCTCTCCACATCGGCTGGGTCTGATAGGTAATGCCCGTATCCAGATAAATACAGTTCTGGCTCGAATAAACTAGTCCCACTTCCGGGTCTTTTTCAAAAAGTTCCATTTGCAGTTCCGTCTTCCGGGGCAGCCATTCATCATCGTCGTCCAAAAAAGCGATAAACTCTCCTGTAGCGGCTTCAATTCCTCGATTTCTGGCATAATTACCGTTTCTTCCCGGATGATACGCAATCAAATGGATCCTTTCATCCTGCTCAGCCAACGCGTTAACTGTTTCTTCTGTATTATCTGTAGATCCGTCCGATACGATAATGATTTCGTCTACCGCTCTTGTCTGATTCTGTACACTTCTTACTGCTCTTGGCAGAAGTTCTGCCCGGTTATGCGTCGGTATAATAACACTGATCTTTCCCATATTCGTGACTCCCTAATAAGAATGGATTATGCCGCCTTACATATGCTTCTGAAAAAATGTCAGCACCTTATCCCAAAATCCGTCTTTTGCATCTGGAATGATTCTTTTCTGAAACTTTTCCTCGTTTACCTTTTTCTTTTCTTCAGCGCTCATTTTATTCATCCAATCAACATATTCCGAATAGTGATCACAGACCGGATCGACTTTACCGTATTCTCTTACTTCTCCGGCTTCAATCCACAAAGCAGTATCACAAAACTCTCTTACCTGAGGCAGAGAATGAGATACAAACACAATTGTTTTCCCCTGTTTTTTCAGTTCTTTCATTCTCGTCAAGCATTTATTGGCGAAGCCTTTGTCTCCCACGGAAAGTGCTTCGTCTATAATCAGAATGTCCGGATCGAGGCAAAGGTTAATAGAAAAACCAAGACGGGATTTCATTCCGCTGGAATATTTTTTAACAGGCTGATATAAGAATTCTCCAAGCTCGGCAAACTCGGCAACACCGTTGATGATTTCGTTGATCCGCTGCTGTTTCAGACCGAGTAGCGCCCCCTTAAGTTCAATATTTTCCAGCCCTGTAAGCTGATTGTTCAATCCAGTATTTATCGCAATGAGAGCCTGCTCACCGTTGACAATCATTTCCCCGCTGTCAATCTCGGAAATTCCTGCAAGTATCGTCGCCATTGTCGACTTACCAGAACCATTTGTTCCCAAAATACCGACAACCTCTCCTTTTGAAATGCGGAAACTGACATCTTTCAGAGCATAAAACATTTTATTTTCTGATTTTTTTTTATCTTTCCCGCTCAGTTTATATATTTTTGATACATTTCTAAACTCAATCGCATAATCTTCCATATGTCCACACCTATATTAAATCCATGAATTTTGTTCTGAATTTATACATTATCGTACTTCCGATCCAGAAAAGCAGAATCGTCCAAACCCAGAATACCAGCATCTGCTTCCAGTAAAACGTGATTCCTTCATGATAGAAAAAGCAGTCTCTGTAGCCACACACAAGATAATAGATCGGATTCAATTTCATCACAATCTGAAATATATGCGGAAGACTTTTTATATCCCAAAGAATCGGAGTCAGATACATCAACAGTCTCATACATGCGAGAATCAGCTTTCTAGTGTCACGAGCCAACATGTTCAGTACAGATGTCGTAAGAGACAGCGATATACTAAACAAAATACTGCACACAAAATAATAGATCAACCCAAGCCAGTGCCAAGATGGAAAATGCCCGTTTATTGCAAAAAGAATAACAACTATAATCATCAAGCAAAGATGATTAAAGGCCTCTTTAAGTACAACTGTGGCTGGCAGAATACTGACCGGAAACTTCATTTTTGTTATAATGTTAATTTTTTGATAAATAGCATTACATCCATTGGTAATACAAGGACTAATAAAAAACCAGATGACCATACCTCCCAACATCCATGAAAGGAAGTCTATTCCGTCAATCTCACTTCTGTTAAACACAAATCCAAAAACAAACCAGTATGTCACCACCTGGATCGCAGGATTAGCGAAATTCCAGAACATCCCCAGTTTACTATCTCTCATATCCGCCAGCAATTCATACTTTGCAATAGAATATATCCTGTACAAATTGTTTGCGTTTTCACGTACCACATAACTTACGCCTTTGAACATCTTATTACCTCTTCTATTATTTATCCCAAACAATTATCGTTTTTCCTGACATTTTATAAATATCTGTCTCAAACGCACGCACAATATCATCGATACTACGCACCTCTATTTGTGCTCCAACGATATTCTCAAGATAATCTATAATATCAGGATGACTCTTGTATAAAGAGATCAGACCTTCGTAGTCCTTTCTGCTACTCCTGCTGCTCCCCTGCATGATCAGACCTTTCTCCAGCACCATCCTTGTATTAATCGAAACAGGCTCCTCACTCACGCCAAGAAGGCCTATAAAGCCCTCCGGACGGATATGATCAATGATCTGATTGACAGCACGTGAAGCTCCGCCGCCTCCCACACACTCAAAGGCATGATCCACTGTCGTTTCTTCTGGTACTTCAGTAATTTCAAAGGTCCTGTCTGCAAAAGTAAATTCTGACATTTTCTGCCGATGTTTCCCAAAAACGTGGATTCTGCTGTCAGGAAACCGCTTTTTTAGAAGCAGTGTTGTAATAAAAGAAAGATTTCCATCCCCCCACACCCCGATTGTTTCTCTCCGCTGATGTGCAAGTTTGTTAAACCTTCCTATAGCATGATACCCTACGCTTACCAGTTCTGTAAAAGCCGCCACATTAGGATTGATTCCTTTTGGTAAGCGAATAAGCCGCTCTGGGCAGGCAGAAACAAATTCTTGCAAAAATCCATCTTCGCCGCTTGAACAAAATCTGCTTGAAGTCAAATAATTTTCATCAATGATATCGTCCTTTTCTGTAGCTATATTGGGAATAATTATCACATTTTCGCCTATCAGAAATGTATTAGTTGGATCATATACCACGCGCCCTATTCCTTCATGTATTAACGCCATGGGGAGCTTCTTTTTCAGTATTTTTTTATCTCTCGTCCCTTGGTAATATCTCTGATCCGCATTACAGATTGAAAGATATGTCGGACGTACTAGAACATGTTTAGAATCTAATTCGATATTTTTAAATACAGCTTCAAACTGACGTGGGCGCTTTAACTGATAAACTGTATTGAGCATTACCTCTTTCCTCCCAGGATTGCCTCAGCCACCCGAAGATCATGAGGATAAGTAATCTTTATATTTGACACTTCACCATCAACCAAATGCACCCTCTCCTTTTTGAGAACACAAATCTTACATGCATCTGTCAACACCTCTTTTTCCTCGTCTGTAAGGCTCTCATACAGTTCTCTGAGTCTCTTTGCCTTAAACGACTGGGGTGTCTGTCCCTGAAACATAATCTTTCTGTCGGGTATACCGCTGATATACTCTCCTCCGCAGCTTTCTACGATCGTGTCTGATGCGGGAATCACCGTATCACATGCGCCACACTCTCTGGCAAACCTAATGTTCTCTTCTATAATTCGGTATGTTACAAATGGTCTTACAGAATCATGGGTAACAATAATCGTCTCATCTGTCAGCCGCCCCTGATTTTCAATGTACTTAATCGAATTCATTATTGTCTCATTCCGTGTGTTTCCGCCTTCAATCACCACCACATTATCATGCTTTGGAATAAAGCGGCATATAATGTCTTTTGTATACGCAAGCCACTGCTTTGGCACAAGCACGATAATCTGCTCAAACTCAGGATTTACGATAAATTTTTCTATCGTATAGATAATAACAGGTCTTCCTCCCACTTCAAGGAATTGTTTCGGCTTATCCATATTTCCCATTCGCGTTCCCTGTCCCCCCGCAAGTATGACACCATAAATCGAATTCTCCATACAGATTATCTCCTTATATATAACTTTTTCATTGTTCTTCGAACTCTGATTTCGCCCATATATTGTAGCAATTCAGTATACTTTTGTCAATCATGCTGTTTCACACCTTATCCTATCATATAAGAAAATTAGAAAAGGACTGCCGCATCTATGCTACAGTCCTTACGAAAAAACAATATTAAAGAGACTTCATTTTCTTAATAAGATTCAAAATTTGTGTTCCATATCCTTTACTAGTAGCCCATCCATTTCCTGATGGATTTTCCTTCTGTCCCAGAATTTCAACGTACTTTGCACATCCCTTTTGGACATATTGAAACCTTGGGTCCACAAGAGCATATTTTAAAGAACTTTCTGTAACAGTAGAGGATGCATATGCCTTCAAATGCTGAATCTGAGCTCTCACACCTTCACGAACATTAGAAAACGTTGCTCCGCTCGCTTCACCTCCGGTTGCCCCTAATCCCGCAAAATTAAACTGACTGATTTTTACATCCCCGCCAAACTTCAGATATCCTGTTTCAAGCATTGCCTGGCACCATGCAACTTCGGCTTTAATGTTCTCAGCAGATGCCTCTTCATAAAATATCTGTGCGAATTGCTCGATACTCGATGCTCCCCCTTTGGAGAGTGCGTCCGAAGGATAGCTTATTGGTGAATAAGTATTATACATTTTTACCATTTGTGACACAGTTACACTTGATCTTCCTTCTATTGCATATGTACTTCCACTGACCCCAGACGTAATATAATGGCTCCAGTACAAGCTATTATACCTGTTTGACTGTGCCGTGCTGTAGTTTCCAACATATGCACGCACTGTATAATAATATGTTGTTCCATCCGAACCTGAAGTCGTATCGGTATAGCTCTGAGAAGTCGTAGTCCCAATTACAGCCCAGCTTCCTCCAGCTGTTTTGCGATATACGGCATACCCTGTCGCTCCCGAGCTTCCATTCCAAGATATCTGAATACCCGAATTCGTGACAACAGCACTTTTTAGTGCAGGAGTGTTTGTATATTTTCCCTGTGAACCCGAAGAATTGTATGCACTCCAATATGCAGCATTATACCGGTTTGCATTAGCTGTACTGAAACTTCCCACGTATGCACGAACTGTATAATAATAAGTGACACCACTCTTAAGACTATTCTTATCAGTATAGGTTGTAGCGGTCGTCGTTCCAATCATAGCCCAGCTTCCTCCAGCTGTCTTTCTATACACCGCATAACCTGAGACTCCCGATACTCCATTCCAATTTACAATGATTCCCGACACTGCTGTTTGTGTAGAATGGAGGACCGGAGTTCCAATATAGGTGATCTTTTTGCCCACCGTATCATAATAACTCCAATATGCAGCGCTATATCGATTTGCTATAGCTGTAGTCTTATTTCCCGAATAAGCCCGAACAGTATAATAGTAAGTTCTTCCGTTTGTCATACCGCTTTTATCAGTATAATTTGTAGATTCTGTCGTCCCTATAGAGGTCCAGCTTCCCCCTTCCACTTTTCGGTATACTGCATATCCCGTTGCGCCAGAAACACTATTCCAACTGACAGTTATACCAGATGCTGATGAAGTCACATTTTTCAGTGAAGGAGACGCCAATCTTTTAGCTTCAACACCTGCTGAATCATAACCACTCCAATATGCAGCACTATACCTGTTTGCTTTAGCCGTACTAAAGTTTCCGACATATGCACGAACAGTATAATAATACTTATTTCCGCTTAAATTGCTTGCATCTGTATAACTGCTTGAACTTGTATTGCCAATGCATCCCCAGCTTCCGCCTTCCGCTTTTCTATATACTGCATAGCCTGACGCTCCTGTAACTCCCTTCCACGTAATCTGTATTCCTGAGGAGATAACTTTCGCGGAATCCAATACAGGAGTATTCAAAAAAGTAATTTTAAGCCCGGAAGTATCATAATATCCCCAGTATTCGCTGCTATATCGATTTTCTTTTGCAACATCCGCACTTCCAACATATGCTCGAACTGTATAGTAATACGTCGTTTTATTGGACAATTTACTAACATCGTTAAATTCGGTAGTTTTTGATGTTCCTATCATGCCCCAGCTACCTCCAGCAGGCTTACGATAAACCGCGTATCCTGTTGCTCCTGAGACTCCGCTCCAGCTAATTGTTCTGCCCGAAGAAGAAACTGTAACTGATTTTAATAAAGGAATACTGGTATATCTTCCTTTAACTCCCTCTGTATCATAGCCGCTCCAGTATGAGACTTTATATCTGTTTGCCTTGGCTATATTAAAATCGCCAACATAAGCACGTACTGTATAATAATACTGCTTTCCGTTTGACATCCCGTTTTTATCAATATAATTCGTCGAAGTAGTATTCCCTATACAGTTCCAGTTTCCACCAGATATTTTTCTAAACACAGCATAACCTGACGCTCCTGTAACTCTATCCCAGCAAACCTGAATTGCTGAAGTTGCCGCTTTTGTGGGCTGAAGAACAGGAATTGCCAGCGATGTACTTTTTACCCCCTCTGTATCAAAATAACTCCAGTATTCACCTATATATTTATTTGCTAAAGCAGTATTTACATTTCCCCTGTATGCCCGGACTGTATAATAATACACCTTACTAGATGAAAGAGTTTCTTTATCCTCATATTTTCTAGACGTTGTAGTGCCAAGCATATTCCAGTTTCCGCCTTCAACCTTACGATAAACTGCATATCCGGTTGCACCTGATACCTTTCCCCAGCTTAATGTCTTCGTACTACCTGAAATCGTAATACCTGAAAGAACTGGCGTTTTCATATAATTAGCCTTAATTCCAGACGAATCATAACTGCTCCAGTACGAAGCTCCATATTTGTTTGCGTCCGCTGTACTGAAGGTTCCTCTGTATGCTCTGACAGTATAATAATAATCTTTTCCTTCTACTGCAGTCTTATCAATATAACTGGTAGATGAGGTATGACCGATCATCGCCCAGCTTCCTCCGGAATTTTTCCTATATACTGCATAACCGCCAACTCCGGGTACAGCATTCCAGCTTATCTTAACTCCTGTAGTAGCATTAACTGTAGTTTTGTCTAATACAGGCATACTGGTATATATCGCCTTTGCTCCCGTTGTATCATAGCCTGTCCAGTAATTAGAATTGTATCTGTTTGAGTAAGCAGTATCCCATGCACCCTTATAAGCTCTCACCGTATAATAATAAGTCGTTCCATTTGACAACTTCGATTTATCAACATAATTTGTAGTAGTTGAAGAACCGATCAAAGTCCATCCGCCTCCACTGACTCTTCTGTAAACAGAATAGCCGGAAGCACCCTTTACAGCATTCCACGAAACTGTCGTCCCACTTGCAGAAGTAGAAATCCCAGTCAATACTGGACTGTTCCATCCATCTTTACTCAGTCCCAGGTACTTCGCAATACCTGTTGCATCCGCAACGCCAAGCTTCTTCAGATCTGCGTCAGAATCCAGATAAGTCCTGTCACCGCTGTTCGTAAGAAAAGCATGTTCCACAATGATTCCAGGTATACCGGCTTCTTTCGCATAAATCTGAGCCGAGAAATAGTCCGATGCAGAGCCATCCGGATATTTTTCCCCGATTGTTGTATCCTTGCTGTAGATCTCATCCGGTCTCAAGTTAAGTCCTACTGACTGAAGTTCTTTCAGGATTGCCTGTGCAAGTTCTTTTCCTTCCTTGGCAACCTGCGGTTTCCAGTTGCCGTTCGGGATGATGACCTCCGCACCGTTTGGACTTGATGAAGTAGAACTGTTTAAATGGATACTTACAAAAATGGAAGCTCCCGCATCCACTGCCGCGATAACACGGTCTCCGATATCTCCGCCGGATGAACTGTTATTGGGGTGCGGACACGCCGCTGTCGTTCTCGTCATATAGACTGTAACGCCCGAATATTTTTCAAGTTCTTCTTTACAATATTTTGCAATCTTAAGAGTAAGCACCTCTTCCTTCAGATTGCCGTAAGAAGCGCCCGTATGAGTAGAATCATGTCCCGGGTCAAGAGCGACGACGATATTTCCGTCTCCTGTCTTCGCCTTCGCAGCCGCAACCCTCTGGATCCTGGCGCCAAGAGCCGCCATCAGCGATGCCGCGCTTCCAGTCGTTGACTTTGATGCTGTCCTTCCATTGACAGAAGCATTATCTTCCAGTGAAGCCGAGAGATCAGAAGCCTCTGTCTGCTCTTCCGCTTCTTCAAGAGCATCTACGATTTTTTCCGCTGACTCTTCCACATTTTCCGGATCAATCTCCGCCACAGTTGCCTCTACTTCCGCACTATTTTCAACGGAACGTGCGACTGCATCCTCGATATCCAGCGGAGCCAGTTCCTCGATCCCGTCATATTCTTCATTTACACCGAAGCAAGCCTCCATTCCCGAATCAGAAAGTGCAATGGATCTCTCCCCTTCCTCATCCGTAATGTTCAGACTTACCACCTCATATGTGCCGGTTGACAATTCATCAGAGAAATCATATGTAAATAGGTAAATCTGTCCTGCACTCACACTGAGATCCCATACCAACTCCTCGCCGGCATCATTCTTCACTGTCAGTGATGCATCGGAAACCGTCTCTGTTCCGTCTCCGTATGATACGGCAATCCGTTCTGTTCCGGGAGTCTCAAGATATGGGCTCTCTACAAAAACGTAGTTTATCTCATTCGCATTTTTTTCGATCACACTATCTTCCTGAGACTGGTCTGCCATTTCATTGCTGTTTCCATCTGATGCACTATCCTCGCTCTGGATTGCTGCTGCATCATCAGAACCGCTTTCATTCTCCGTTCCTTCGACGGGAACATTTTCGCTATCATCTGAAGATTCCGTCACATCAGGTGCTGCCTGCTCCTCTTGAGCGTTGTCCTGGGAAGTACTTTCACTTCCTTCTGGCTGCGTCTCCGCTTTTCCAGCATCATTAGCACTGCTCTTTTCTTTCCCTGCCGAATCTTCAGCACTGTCTGCCGGTTCAGACGAGTGCTCCGGTTCCTCCACCGTCTCCGAATTCTCATCCGCCTGTACACTTTCTTCGGCCTGCACCATCCCTGTCGGAATACTGCTGGCCACCATACAGCCGAACATGAGCATTGCTGTCAGTCTCAGTAATTTCTGTTTCATTTTCTGTATCTTCCTCCTCTTTTCTTTTAACTAAAACTCTATTCTTCCTGTAATACCATCAAAATTTGCTCCGCTGGAAGTCTCAAATGTCTTTCCTTCTTCCAGAAGTTTGGCGCCGTCACAGTTATATGCATCCAGATAAGTGTTTACCAGACATCCGATGATCTCTGTCTCGCCGGTTGTCCCAAAACTTCTGATTCTGTCACCAAGAGCAGAATTAAAGTTAATGGAAACCGTCTTCTCTTCCTCATTCACATCAAAACCAAGCAGTTCGCAGTCATCAGTAAGAACTCCTTTCTCCTGAAGCGCAGCCCAAATATCGTTTTCATCTGTGATCATAATATTTTCACTGGTCGGTTCTCCGGATTCCTCATCTATATAATATATAGAAACTTCTCTCTGCCCTTCTTCCTCCGTATCATTCTCCTCATTGTCGGCATCTTTTGAATCATTCTCCGATATCTGTTCAGACTCGTCCAATGTCTCGTCTTCATCCTGAGCCTGAGTCTTGTTCGCAGTGTCCTTAGAAGAATCCGTATTATCTGAAGCAGACGCATTATTATCTGCAGCAGTTGTGGTACTGTCCTCTTCATTTTGTCCGGATGTTGAACTGTCATTCTGATTTCCACATCCGACCATCAGAACGGCTGTCAGCAGCAAAACTCCTGCAAGTTTGATTTTCTTCATATACACTCCCTCCTGTTCATCACAATCTCCCCTATTTTGACAAATACTATCTTAACAATTTTTTTTCTTATATTCAACTGTTATCCATTAACTTTATGCTTCCAATTATTACATTTTCCACGAAAAACAAGCTGCAGCATAAGCCACAGCCCGTTTTCAAGTCAGTTTATCTTTTCTGAATCCGGCAGTATCCTGCCTTCTTCCACAACGTTTACCAGATCGATGATCTCATTCACATTTTCATAGTCCGGTATTGTCACATATAATGGATCCGTCGCCGAATAACAATATTCCCTTGAGGGAGTTCCTGTTGCAGCCACAGACTGGATACTCCAGTCTGCATTTTTACTGAGCTGATATTTTATCAGTGAGTTAATCTGGGACTGTGAAATATTGGTCTCCACACCTTCACTCACTTCATTCATGATACCTGTTGCCTGCAGGAGCATGGTCGGCGAAAGCACTTTTTTCAACATTGCCGTGATCACAGCCTGCTGATTCTTTCCTCGCTGGTTATCTCCGTCTTCCAGATTCTTTCTCTCCCGGCTGAAGGCCAGCGCTTCTTCTCCATCAAAATGATTATATCCCTGAGATACGTCCATAACTACTCCGGAATTTTTACTCGTCGTAAATGCGTATTCCGAATAGACATCCACACCTCCCAGAGCGTCTACAATGTCGATCATTGATGTAAAGTTAATTCTTACATAATAATTTATATCCGTCTCATAGAGCTGACCAAGGGTTGCCATAGATGCATCGATGCCGTAGATTCCGGCATGGGTCAGTTTATCCGGCATTCCTTCTGATATGCCTGGGATTTCAACATAATAATCTCTTGGAGTCGTTACAAGAAGGATCTGATATGTAGTCGGATTAACAACGGCAATTATATTGACATCGCTGCGGCTTGACTGCTCGATCTCTCCATAGACATCTATTCCGCTTATATATACAGTAAACGGTTCTTTTGTAATGTTGGTCGTGGTCCCGAAATCAAGTTCAGCCCGGATGTCATGACTGTAAATAATCCTGACATTTTCACTGTAATTTTCAAATGATTCCTCCAGGTTCTGTGTGTATGCCTGATTGTAAATGATCGCATCCACTTCCCCGTCATGGAGTTTTTCAGCCTGAGCCTGGATCGAATCACAGTCTGTCATCTTAATGGAATCAGTCCCCAGTTCTTCCTCAATATCCAGGACAGCGGCCTGCATATTGTCAGCCCCCATGGCAAACTGAACACCAAAATTATAGTCTGCCGCATCTTCCAGCGTCTCAGCCGGATCGTCAGCCAAAACCGCAACAACCATCCTGTCCACCTTAAATGTTCCGCTTGCGATCTGGCTTATCATATCATTTGTCTTTGCAAGATAATATGTCCCCGTAAGAAGGAAGATCATAATGACTACACTGAACCCCTTCCCGATCGTCCGTCTCATCTTCCTGGAAACCTGTGTATTCAATGTAATTGTCCAAAGGAAGAACAGTACAAGACCGATCAGCAACAGATATCTGCCTGGAAGCATGTTCAATAATGCGACTACTCCCATAAAAGCCAGGCTGAGAAGTGTCTGAAAAAGAAGGCAAAACATCCCAAATCGATTATTTCTGGAATACCTGTCAGCCCTTTTTCGTCTTCCATTCCCGGCGCTTTGTCTTCGTTTCCCTGACATTGGCAACTTTCCTTTATCATTAGAGTATTATTTATCTGCGTACAGTTTTAACGGATAGAGGCCTTCCTCAACAAGTCTGTTGACAGATCTTACAACAGCTTCTTTGTCCTCTTTGTAAGTAACACCAAACCACTGATCCCTGGACTTAAGAACTTTAACCTTTAACCTGCCTTCCTGAAGCAGTTGCCCGATCAGAGTCGGGAGAAGGTATTCTGCTTTAAGATTTCCTTCCTCTGTTTTTGCAAGAAATTCTTCAAACCCCGAATCCAGGATAGTGAAAAATTCCGGACTCATCCCCCACATATTCATTGAAACCGGCGAATCCGCGTCAATGATCCTGTCTCCGGAATCGCCTTTGATGATTGCTTTGGAATCATCGCCCTTTTCAATATTCTGAGTTTCCACAATGCGGGTGAGCATGCCATTGTCGTCCACCTGACAAAGCCCTCTGGTTACTCCACCGTTTTCGCTGAGCGTGTTTTTCAGCACAAAACCTACCATACAAATCTCTATACTATCAGTATTTTTCTTCTCTGTCAAATATCTGTATGCTTCCCTGTAGGCTTCCTTGCCGTAGTAATCATCTGCGTTGATCACCAAAAAAGGAGAATCAACCACATTTTTGCAACAGAGAATTGCCTGCCCTGTCCCCCAAGGTTTCGTTCTTCCCGAGAACTTCTCTCTGTACTTTTCCGGGATATCCTCTACTTCCTGATAAGCATACGCCACATCTATATATTTCTCTATCCGATTACCTATTACCTCGCGAAAATCTTTCTCTATATCTTTGCGGATAACAAAAACCACCTTGTCAAAACCCGCCTCTATCGCGTCATAGATCGAGTAATCCATGATGATTTCTCCGTTTGGTCCGACCGGTGCGAGTTGTTTGATTCCTCCTCCAAAGCGGCTTCCTATTCCGGCCGCCATGATCACCAGAGTTGCTTTGCTCATAATTTTATCCTCCTTAGGCATTTAATTTATTCTCCAAGACCATCTCTGACGAGCTGTGTCATGACCTGCAATGCCTGTTCCTCATCGCTGCCCTCACAGACGATCTCGATTTCATCTCCGCTTTTGATGCACGCGCCAAGCACGCTCAATACGCTTTTTGCATTCGCTGTCACGTCTTCATGCCTGGTCCGTTTATGGACTGTAATCTTGCTGCCAAACTGCATCGCTGTTTTGCAGAACAGCCCCGCCGGTCTCAGGTGAAGACCTGTTGGGTTTTTGATTATAACCTTATCGCTGACCATTCTGTTCCTCCTCTTCCTGCTGTGCCGTTTCTCCCTGCTGATCTGAAGTATCTGTCTCCGAGCTCCCCTCTTCCTGTGTACTGCCGTCATCCGGCTTCTCCGAAAGTGTAAGCGTCACTGTAGCTCCCTCCATAAAAGTGATTCCATCCGGTACGATCACTTCTACAGGGACCTCATATGTTCCCGGCTGTGTATACGCACTCAGATCCACTGACACAGCATTCCTTATATCCAGTGTATCCAGACTCTCCTGATCTCCCCGAAACTGCAGTGATACCTCTGCATCCGGCTGATAAGATACCTGAAGCTCATCTGAAAGATTATTGATCTTCACAGAACTCACAAGAAAATCGATCGTTCTCATTCCCTCTTCCTCTATCAGCGCCGTGGCAATAACAGTTCCCGTAACCTCATCGCCAAGGCTTACCCCTTCCGGAAGATAGGGAGTAATATCTATGCTTGTCTCTACGTTTTCAGCAGCACCGTCGATATTGATCTCCGAATCAGGAATATCAATCGAATCAATCTCATTTAGTACATCCTGCGTGCCATAGATCACAACGCTTTCCGGCTCACTGGATACCCCCACATACTGATATCCTTCTGCCGGTGTTCCTGAAACCCCAAAATTAAGCGGAACACTTTTTGATCCAAGTATTTCCAGGTGTACCGTAATACCGTCTTCACCCAGGTTATTGGTAAGCTGATTCTGATCCAGTATATTCCCGTTCTTATCAAGAAGCCGCAATTCCGCAGTCAGGTCCGTATCCTTTGAAAGGCCTGATGCCTCCACGTAAGCTACTGCACGATCTATCTCTTCTATCTGAGATTCCGCACCGGTAATTGTCACCTTCTCCGGACTTACCGTTGTATTTCCTATTATATATCCGTCTCTTGTGGAGACATCACTGGTACTCGCAGTAAGGGACAAAACTTTCTTTCCACTCTTTTCCACCTGGATTCTCAGATTATTCGGCACAGATGCCGCTGTCTGATAATCTCTTCCTGCTGTCAGATTTGCAACTGATATCTCTACCGGTATCAGTCCGGTATCCGTGTCCATTTCCTTGATATCCGCGGTTGCTATGATATCATCACTTTCTATATCCTGGAGTACAGAACGCCGTGCGGATATCACGGCAGTTACATTCTGTCCGTCAAGAACCTGGTAAACATTCCCCTGCTGAGTAATAATGTCCTGATTTTCAAGAGAGACCGGAATGTTTGAAAAAGTCTGCTGAGTTACCGGATCGTCAACATTCACCACGATCAGCCAGAGAAACAGCGAAAAGACAAACGCCATGACTTTAAGCCCAAGATTTTTTGTCAGTTTTTGTTTGATCATGATCTGCGCCATCCTTTCCGTATAGTAAACTTTCCTGACTCGGAATTTCTATACTGAATCTGACCCAGCCTTTTCCTCAGTTCTTCCGGATTCACTCCTCTGCTGAGAGCGCCGCCTTCCGCTACGGAGACAAGTCCGGTTTCTTCTGACACGACAATGATGATCGCATCACACACCTCGCTCATGCCAAGCGCGGCCCTGTGTCTCGTCCCCAGGTCCTTGCTGATCGACATATTATCTGAAAGAGGCAGATAACATGTTGCAGACGTGATTCTGTCTCCTCTTATGATCACCGCCCCGTCGTGAAGCGGGGTGTTGTGTTCAAAAATATTTATGAGCACCTGCGAGGACACCTTGCAATCAAGTTCAATGCCTGTCATTTCATACTCAGTAAGCTGGATTGCCTGTTCCACAACGATCAGTGCGCCGGTACAGACGCTTCCCATATCAAAGCAGGCTTTTACGATACTGTCTGCAGTTTCATCAGAGAAACGCATATTTGCCTTATTTCTCTCAAAAAGGTTGATATTGCTCAAAAGGTTCTTTTCGCCCAGCTTTTCCAGCGCACGGCGCAATTCAGGCTGGAAGACTACCACCGCTGCTATCGCAAGCACATTTATTGATTCTTTTGCAAGAAAGAGGATCGTATTCATCTGAAAGATCAGTGCGATCAGAATGAACACTCCCAGCACAATGATCCCCCGAAGGAGCATCCACGCCTTTGTATTTTTGATCCACAGCATGATCTCATATACGATCACGGTAATGATCAGTATCTCCACAATATCCATAACATGAATATCAGGGATATAGGCATTGTCCATATATCTGTCAAGAAAATTTTTTATCCATCCAATCATTCTGCGTGTCACCGCCTCATCATTTCATGCAGAGTCACCAGACCGGCTACTCTGTCGTTTTATCCTCCTGGTCAAGACCTAATTCCTTACTCAGACTTCTCGTAAGAAGGATCTCATCTGTCGTCCTGTCTTTAAGCCCTCCAGACTTCTCACTTTTTGCCTGAGCGCGACCTGTATCATTTTCTCTTCCGCTTTCTCCGCTTTCATTCTGTTCAGGCACTTTTCCTTCCTCAGTCTGCTGCCCTGTTATATGTTTCACTGTCTTTTCCGGTACGGGCACGCCGATCTTTGGAACAGCCTTAACATAATAATAGTATTCGTCGTCCTCAAACTGTATATGCTCTGTCCTGGAGTAATCCACGGAAAAAAACATGACCTCCAGCAGCAAACCTATCACTATTCCCAGAGCCGCACTCGCAATTATTATCACGTAGGAGTAATTCAGGTTCAGCGCGATATTGCCGGCCGATGCCACAACAATGCATACCACCGCGCCGGCTGCTGAAGCGATCTTCCACGCATGATCCACCGACCTTGTACGCACTGCATTCACCACCAGTGTCGCGATCACAATAGTCATCACCATCAGCCACATTTCCCTGCTGGCAATGACCTGTCTGGTAAAGCTCATCAGACTTTCATACATGCTTTCAGCCCCTGCGCTCTGCAGTGCAGCGGAAGATGCCTTCACAAAATGAATCATATAGTAGGCGATCGTTCCGCATGCTGCCGGGACAATCCATACCGGAGTTCCAAGAAGACCGAAAATGACCGGAATAACAAACGGTATTTTCATTCCAAACGCCAGTGCCGAAATAAGTACCAGCCACGCTTTATCAGGTGTGAACCTGAAATAGAAAATATACATGATCAGAAAAATCACGAGCGACACTGCCGCGATCGGCATGGACAAAGCATAAAAATGTACTAATACCAGCACAGTCGCTGCCAGGACCATTATAGTCATCGGAAGAAAAGTACAGATCACAGCAAGGCCAGCCGTGCAGAACATCGAAGACGCCAGCTTCATGTAGCCGATATTTGAATTAATCGCCCCAAAAAGAATCAGGCCCAGAAGAAACTGGAGTACTTTCAAAATATAGATAGAATATGCGGCATATATTTTTTTCAGCCTTTCCCGCAGGACAAGTAAATTACTCATGATCTGTCTTTCTCCTTCTTATACATCTTTTCCAGCCGGGACAATTCCCTGTAATATCGTTTTACCCGGTGCTTTGCACGCCCGTGCTTTTTCCTGTAAAAATTTCCCGCACCAATGCCATAAACGATCAGCAGAACAAGATAAAACCCAAGCGCGATCGCCGCAAGCAGGATGAGCTTTACTATTGTAAGTCCTTCCATAACAGAGTCTGCTGTACAGAGAAGGAAAAGCCCTGCCGCAAGAACATATCCGACTGTGATCCATATGAGAGTGATCCAAGTGTTCAGGCTTGCATAATCCTTTTTATAATACGTACTGATCTTTATGTCCTCTTCAGCATGTTTTTTTTCATAAATCGCTGTCCGCGTCATCAGACGGATTCTTTTTTTATCCAGCATGTCTGACCTGCCATCCTTCCTATGTATTACGGCCCCCATTCAGTGTCAGCCCATTATGTTTTAGTATATCATATACCTATGTTCCTTGTCCAATGCTTACAGTTAAAAAGTAAACATTTTCAGCCCCTGCGAGGCAGAGCATTTTCGCGCATTTCTCCACCGTACTC
>DWVT01000047.1 GCA_019120075.1 Candidatus Mediterraneibacter excrementigallinarum | reverse complement strand
AAATCTATTGCAAATAAAGAGAAGTGTGATAGAATGAAAACAACGGAAAACCACATAAAAATCCGTTGAAAGCAACATAAAACAACAATAAAACACAGGAAATAGGGTTTGGATTTGTTTGAATTGGAGGTATCAGAAATGAAAGTATTGGATTCGAAATTTGTTCAGGATTTTATAAAAATGGCAGACGACGGTTACAAACAGGGATGGCATGAGAGAAACGGCGGAAATCTTTCCTACAGGTTGAAAAAAGGCGAAGTGGATGCAATCCGTTCACGTTTATACCAGGATACGCCCTGGCAGCCCATCGGTACAGATGTGCCGGGACTTGCCGGTGAGTTCTTTCTTGTGACGGGAACAGGAAAGTATTTCAGGAACATCGCCGTGGATCCGGAGGCGTGCCTGGCAATCATCGAGGTTGATGATCAGGGCAAGAACTACCGCATTCGCTGGGGTCTTGTTGAGGGAGGAAATCCGACGAGTGAGCTTCCGACCCATCTGATGAACCATGAGGTGAAGAAAAAACTTACAAACGGAAAGCACAGAGTAATCTATCATGCGCATACTACGAATACGATCGCGCTTACATTTGTGCTTCCGCTGACTGATGAAGTGTTTACAAGAGAACTCTGGGAGATGGCGACAGAGTGTCCGGTTGTATTCCCGGAAGGCGTCGGCGTGATCGGCTGGATGGTGCCGGGAGGACGTGAGATCGCGGTAGAGACAAGTAAACTGATGGAAAAATACAACGCTGTTATCTGGGCTCATCACGGGATGTTCTGTTCTGGTGAAACCTTTGACCTTACATTCGGTCTGATGCATACAATTGAAAAATCTGCGGAGATCCTGATCAAGGTTCTGTCAATGGTTCCGCAGAAGAGACAGACTATCAATCCGGATGACTTCAGAAAACTTGAAAAAGGATTTAATATCTCTCTGCCGGAGCGATTCCTGTACGAGAAATAGAGGGGAGAGGGAAAGCGTCCGCCGGAGGTATATACTGCCCTCAGGCACGCTCGTACTTGGAGAACAACGCAGCGGATACGTAGGAGCGCAAAATACGCGCTCCAAGTACCGGCGTTGTTCTACAGCCTTCGAGCAGTACATACCTCCGTCTGGGATCATCCCGCGGCGAACGAAGAAAGTTCTACAAAAGGGAGCGCTATTGACTGACACAGACAGTAATGTTCATGATTAGTCAATAACGCTCCTGTTTTCATGCACAATTTTACACTCCAGCTTTCTGTTCCCAGGGAGCAGCGCGCCTCCACGCCCACGAATACGTTTTTTCAACAACCCTTTCCGCTGGTTTAGGACCAATATTCCAACCCAGACAGTCACCCTCTCAGATCCAAAAGCACTGTGTTTGGAAAAAAATACCTGAAAACCTCTTGCATTTCCGGGAAATTATACTATAATGAAGATGTAAAAAATACCTAGTAAAATACTAGGAATTGAAAGGCGGGTTATATTGAACCATTGACCCGCGCAAATTACAGGCAAAGCGATAACAGAAAAAGCGGAAATATAAAGGAGGAAGATAAAATGGTAAATATACAGAAAGTGGCAGTGATCGGATGTGGTTTTGTGGGATCGACGATCGCATATACGTTGATGCAGAAGGGAACCTTTTCGGAGATGGTATTGCTGGATGCGAATCAGGCGAAGGCAGAAGGGGAAGCGATGGACATCAGTCACGGGCTGCCATTCGCGCATGCTATGGAAATTTCAGCAGGAACTTATGAAGATATCGCAGATGCGGCAGTGGTGATCATCACAGCCGGGGCAAATCAGAAACCGGGAGAGACGAGACTGGATCTGGTCCAGAAAAATTCAAAGATCATGAAATCCATTATCGGGGAGATCAAGCGTGTGAAATGCGAGGGAATCCTTCTGGTCGTTTCAAATCCGGTGGATATCTTGACCCAGGTTGCTCTTGAAGAATCCGGATTTCCCAAGGAGAGAGTGATCGGTTCCGGAACGGTTCTTGATACGGCGAGGTTGAAATATCTGATCAGTGAAAAGCTGGATGTGGACAGCAGGAATGTGCATGCTTTTATCGCGGGGGAACACGGAGACAGTGAGCTTGCGGTATGGAGCTGCGCCAATATTTACGGGATCGGGCTGAGAGAATTTGCAAAAATGAAAGGGTTCAGTGATTTCGAAAAGGAAATGGATGAGATATATCACGCAGTGAGAGACAGTGCATACGAGATCATTGAGAGAAAAGCAGCCACGTACTATGGAATAGGAATGGCGGCGGCAAGGATCGCAGAGGCGATCGTAAGAGACAGCCATACAGTGATGCCGGTGTCTGTTTCTCTGAACGGAGAATACGGACTTGAAGGGCTGTGCCTGAGCATCCCGTCTATTGTCGGAGGCAAGGGAGCGGAGCAGATCCTGGAGATCGGTTTCAGTGAAGATGAGATGGAGAAACTGAAAAACTCGGCAGAGGAACTGAAGAAAGTCCTCGGACAGATTGAAAAATAAGAAATATAAAAGCGGATTACCGGACCGCTATCGCGAGAAAACGGATGCAGATCAGACCTCTGCATCCGTTTTCTTACTGATATGGTTTTTGATCGCTTCAAAACTTTCCGCGCTGATCACATGCTCAATGCGGCAGGCGTCGTCAACTGCAACCTGAGGATCGACTCCGAGCTGTTCGAGCCAGGAAGAGAGGAGAGTATGTCTCTCATAAATGCAGTCTGCGATCTTTTTTCCTGATTCGGTTAGTGTGATATAGCCTTCCGGCGATACGACAATATGGTTGCTCTCTCTTAATTTTTTCATCGCCACGCTGACGCTGGACTTCTTGAAGTTGAGTTCTGTTGCGATATCGACGGAACGGACAACCGGAAGAGTCTGGCTCAGCATAAGGATCGTTTCCAGATAATTTTCAGCAGATTCATTTACATGCATTGGATGCTCACCTCGATCGTATTGATATATTTTGCTGCGCATATTTCATTTCTACTTAGTATAGCATAATAAAACATGATCATCAAATGGATTTTCGGGCGGCGGTATTTCGAAAAAAGATAAAGTATTCCTCCGGATACCGTCTGCATATACATGGAAAGAGGCGATAAAAAGGAAAAAATTCTCATAAAAGGGATTGACAAATATATGAAGTTAGTTTAAACTTACAGTCGTTAGATACGACGAGCTTAAAAGAAAAGCTGCTCTGATATATAAAATGAGAGGATTGGATAAAATGACTTTAATCGATGCCAGAGAAGGCGAAGAATATATTGTGAAAGATATTGTGACGGACGACGAGGAACTGGAGGCATTCCTGTTTTCGCTCGGCTGTTACAGCGGGGAGCCGATCACTGTGGTCTCACGTGTGAGAGGCGGCTGCGTGGTCTCCATCAAGGACGGGAGATATAATATTGATACTGATTTAGCGAAAGCTATTTCAATATAATAAACAAAAAAATAGTGGTCAGGTCTGCTATTTTTTTGTAATTGGGTTAGTTATTACTAATCTGGATAAAGGAGGAGATTTGTAAATGAGAATTGCTTTTGCAGGGAATCCGAACAGCGGAAAGACAACCATGTACAATGCGCTGACAGGCAGAAACGAGCGCGTTGGAAACTGGGCCGGTGTTACGGTGGAGCGAAAGGAGAGCCTGATCAGGAAGGCTTATTAC
>DWVT01000046.1 GCA_019120075.1 Candidatus Mediterraneibacter excrementigallinarum | reverse complement strand
ATTCTGAATTTCTCCCTATCTGAGCTTATTTGTATCATCTTGAAATTATAGCATGCTGTTTATTTGCAGGCAACACGAAGTTACTCTTAAAAACTTTCTTATTGTAAATCAGACTAATTCAGAGTATACTATATTAAAAATCAGCCGTTCGGCTAAATTTTAATATAGTTTATAAAAATAGAGCCGAACGGCTAAAAAAGGAAGCTGAAATGAAAATAATTGATGCAAAATCTCTTGGCAAAGCAATACGGGACCGCAGAAAAGAGCTCCACTATACTCAGACATATTTATCTGAATTCACAGGATTCAGTGTCAGCTTTATTTCTGACCTGGAACGAGGGAAACCTACGGTCGAATTAGAAAAAACGTTAGAAATCATTAATATACTCGGATTAGACATACTGATAGAAAAGCGAGGATAATATGAATAAATTAACTGTATTTATAGAGATTAACGGAACGAGCATTTATGTCGGGGATATCATTGGGGATACTCCGGCAAGTGCGAGTTTCATGTATTCTTCTGAATATCTGTCAAATTCGGAAAGCCGCCCCATTTCTATAAGTTTGCCACTAACCAGAGCATCCTTTTCTCCGGAACAGACAAAAACATTTTTCGACGGCCTTCTTCCGGAAGGTTTTACCCGCCGCTGTGTAGCAAGCTGGATGCATGTAGATGAGAACGATTATTTGTCTATTCTTGCAGGTTTAGGGCATGAATGTCTCGGAGCTATAAGGATAGTCGCACAAAACAGTCCGTATCTTCCACCTGAATATCGCAGGCTTACAGACACTGAAGCAAAAAATCTTGCCAGAGAAGGGGTGACAGAATCTGCACAGTTAATTACAAAATCACATTTATCCCTTACCGGAGCTTCAGGAAAAGTCGGTCTATATTACGATGAAAAGAACAACCAGTGGTATCTCCCCATTGGGGATGCACCAAGCACCCATATTGTAAAGCAAAGCCATGTGCGTTTACAGGAAATTGTAGCTAATGAGCAGCTATGTCTTCTCACCGCCCATAATTTAGGAATAGATATACCAGAAAGTTTCATAGTAAATATTGGTGATTTTTCAGACAGCGATGTCCTGTTTGCGACCAGAAGATATGACCGCAAAATACATTCTGACGCCAGAATACTAAATGGACTTTCCGTTCCTTACCGGCTTCACCAGGAAGATTTTGCTCAGGCGCTTGGTATTGATTCAGCAAATAAATATGAGAAAGAGCATGAAAACTATCTTAATAGAATGTTTGCATTACTCCGCGCCTACTCATCTGATCCAATGACAGATCAGCTAAAGCTATGGGATATCTGTATTTACAATTATCTTGTCGGAAACACCGATAACCATATTAAAAATCTTTCTCTATTGTACAGCCCGGATTTAAAATCAATCCGGCTCGCCCCTGCTTATGATATCATCAGCACTGTAATCTATGAAAGCAGCACAGACAATATGGCTCTGAGTATTGGTGGTATATATAATCTCAATAAAATAACAAGACAGTCATTTGAAGCAGAAGCAAAACATATTGGATTAGGTACTAATCTGGCGATGAGACGATTTGATACAATGGTATCTCATTTTCATGAGGCACTCAATAAAGCCGTGATCGATCTTGAACTTCAAGGATTTGTCCATGCGCACGACTTAAAAGAAAAAATACTTGCCAGAGGGGGAATCCGGCATCAATAAATATACGGACATTTATACAAACTGGTTCCTTCCGGCATCATACTCATAATCGATCATGCCGAGTTTCTCTGTCAGTTCCTTTTCATCAATCTGCATGTCGTCGCACATAGCCTCCAGGGATGGATAGAAATCTCTGAGCTTTGTGTTGACGACGCCTAATAATATCACCGGATCTCCCGGGAGTCCTGCGAGCATCGTATCATTCCTTTCTCTGTTATGATCATTTCAACGGGAATATCATGGGGTTCCGGCGGGATCTTCTCCTCGATCTGGACAGAATATGCCAGCGCCAGTTTCCTGCAGTCCGGATATTTTGAGAGGTAGGTATCATAAAATCCCGCTCCATATCCCAGTCTTGTCCCGCTCCGGTCAAAGGCCGCCCCCGGCATGACCATAAGATCATTTTTTACAGGGACTGCCCTCCGTTCTGCATCTTCGGAAGGCTCCGGGATCCCCATATATCCCGGACTTAAGTCATCCATGCTGTTTATGTAATAAAACTCCATCCGGTGTTTTCCTTCCACGCGCGGGACCGCAGCCTTTTTCCCACGCGCGAGGGCTTGCCGGATGATCCGGAAAGTGTCCGCTTCGTCGCGGAAGGAGACGTAACAGAAGACAGTCTCCGACGCTTCCCACTCAGGGCAGGAAAAGAGCAGCCCTGCCATCTCCCTGTCAGCCTGCTGGCGTTCCTCAGGAGATAAGGCTGCTCTTTGAGCAAGTCGCTGTTGTCTAATTGCCTTTCTTTTTTCCGTATTTCTCACCAAGATTCACAACCGTTCCGTCTTTTTCTTCGATATCGATATTGTTGAGCTGCCCTCTCAAGTTGCGGCGTACCAGCTCAAGGTATTCCTGGCGGAGTATCTTCTGCTCCTTACGCTCTGCATCGGTCAGCCCCTCCGCCTTGGATTTTCTGTATAATTCATTGATGCGGTCTATCTTTTCTTTTTCCATGATAACAACTCCTGTTTTTCTCTTTCAAAGCTACACCGCATTATACACTATTCTTCCCGATTCGTCCAGAGCGTCGCGATTAACTGGCTCTGCGTTTAACTGGAATAGTTCTCCAGAAACGCGTACAGTTCTTCTGTCGTCTCCACATATTTCCCGGATGCCAGTTCCTGCTGTACCTCCTCCGGAAGATCTGAGACAGGGATTTCCGTAAATTCATAGATTGTTGTCCGGTCACTTAGATAGACGGCCACATACCCCTGGAGTTCACTCAGATAATACCCTTCATCCTGAACTGCCGCTCCCTCTGCGGAAATACTTTCTGTCGTCGGGATTTCCTCCTCCGCTCTCGCTGCCTGCCTGTCCATCACATGGCGGTAGCTGAGCTGATATCCCGCTGTGAGCAGGCCAACTGCGAAAAGAAGGATACAGAAAAAGCCAATCACATATTTTGTCTTCATAAGGACTTCACTCCTTTTTACAAACAGTATTGGCTTTTTCTGCTCTTTTATTCATTTATTCTTTTACTCTTCCTCTGGAAGCTCTTCCGGAAGCAGATGGAATTTTTTACAGTATCTGAGGAGTCTTACGCCCATTGGAAGATCCTTGATATCCTGTTCAGACAGTGTTCCGATCCGCAGTACAACAACCGCGTAGACCGCTACCGCAACGATGATCGAGATCGCGGTCACGATAAATCTTCCTCCGATCACAAGGTCCAGTACAAGATGAACCGCGTAGGTGACGACTCCCATGACAGCCGCAGCGATAAACGGTTTTACAAAGGTCCTGATGAGATCGATCTTATAACCGCATACTTTCCGTATCTTAAGCTGGTTCAGGATACACATGCACAGAGCGAATACTATGTTTCCTCCGACCAGTGCATAGACATTCATCTTAAACACTGCCATCATGATACAGAATGCAACAAGGTGCACGCACAGGGCGATGCCGGCATTTTTTGCCGGAGCCGTCATATGATTCAGTCCGTGAAGAACTGAGTTGGACACGGAGGACAAGCCGTAAAGGACCACCACTATCGCTCCGGCCATAAGAAGATTCGCAGGCGTAGCGCTCGAATCATTATACAGAAGCACCATCAGCGGTGAAGCCAGAACAAAATACCCGACACAGCTGGGGATCGCGATCACCATGGTAAGCCGGAAGGTCTGGTTGATCTTGCTATGTACCTGCTTTTTTGTGCCGTTTGCCACAACAGCGGTCAGACTCGGCACGACGGAGGCGCCGAGGGCATTGGCGATAGCCATTGGAACATTGATCAGTGTATCGTACTTCCCGGTATAAATCCCCTGCAGTGCCATATACTCTGCTTCCTCAAATCCCTGGGAACTCATGATATGGTTGAAGATCGTAAGGTCGATGATCTGGTTGATATTATAGACGGCCGTGCTGAAAATAACAGGAACCGCGGTAAAGATCAGCGCCTTGAGGATCAGGGGATAACTTTCCTGGTGTTTCGACCGGTCTCGTTTGAGCTGCTTTTTGATCAGCCCTTTATAGAGCCATAATACAAACAGGAGAAATAAAAGTCCTGCCAGAGCGCCCAGAACAGTACCAAGTGTACTTCCGGCAGCTCCGTATGCCGGTCCCAGCAGTTCTTCGCCTGTCTCCTGCCCCGTCCGGGTACCGATACTGATCAGCACGCTTGCTCCGACGATACTCACCACCGCATTGACGATCTGCTCCAGTATCTGTGAGATCGCAGTTGGGACCATTGTTCCCAGTCCCTGAAAATATCCGCGGATCACTGCCATCACGGCAACGATCAATAAGCCCGGAGCCAATACCCTGAGGGCGTAAACACTTAAAGGAGAGCGCATCGCATAGGTAGAAAGTGCGCCCGCTCCGAAGAAGATCGCCAGGGAGATGACCAGCCCGACTACAATGGCAAACACGAGGGAACAGAGAAAGACACGGAAGGCGTTCCTTCTCTGGCGTACAGCCATCCTTGCGGAGACAAGCTTGGAAACGGCTGTCGGAAGACTGAACGAGGACAGCATGAGGGCGATCGCATAGACCTGATAGGCATATCCGTAGAAGCCGTTCCCCTCATCTCCCAGTATATTTGTCAGAGGGATCCGGTAGACCACTCCGATGATCTTGGTCAGGACAGCCGCAGCTGCCAGTATGGCTCCCTGTACAAGATAGTCGTCTTTTTTGGCACTTTTGTTTTTCGTCTTAGGTGTCTCAGCCATAAATGAAATGTCCTCCTTACATCCGTTTCATCCGAATTATCACCGCAGAATATGGACCTTTTCCATAATCCTGCGCTGCCGCTCCTCCATGATCCTGCGCTCATCATCCTCCATATGGTCGTATCCGAAAAGATGGAGCATGCTGTGGGCAATGAGAAAGGCATACTCTCTTCTGGGAGAATGTCCGTACTGTTCTGCCTGGAACATCACTTTATCTTTGGATATCACGATATCCCCCAGGAGCAGTTCACCGGATTCCGGATCAAAAAAATCATCGGACTCTTCCCTGATCCCGGAAAAATCTCCCGGCGTCTCATATTCGATCATTGGAAACGACAGTACGTCCGTCGGCCGGTCAATTTGCCGGAACTCCATGTTCATCCGGTGAATCTCCTCATCCGTTGTGAGCAGAAGATTTACCTCCGCTTCATAAGGGCAGTTTTCCAGTTCCAGCGCCGCCTCAACGACCAGGCGGGCTGTTTCCTCAACATCAAAAGGAAGGGCGGTCCCGCCCTCTTCCTCTATAAACAGGCTCATGCTTTTCTCCTTCTTCCGCTCTTGGATCCGGCGGATTTCTTTTCATATTCTTCGTACGCCTTCACGATCTTCTGGACAAGAGGATGTCTTACCACATCTTTGCTCGTTAGAGTGCAGATACTGATTCCCTCCAGGCCTTTGACCACTTTGACCGCAACGTCCAGGCCTGATACAGTTCCCGCAGGAAGATCCTTCTGAGTGGAATCTCCCGTGATCACGACCTTGGATCCGAAACCGATCCTGGTCAGAAACATTTTCATCTGAGCCGGCGTTGTGTTCTGCGCCTCATCCAGTATGATAAACGCATTGTCCAGTGTACGCCCGCGCATGTAGGCAAGAGGAGCCACCTCGATCAGGCCCTTCTCGGAGTTTTTGATAAAGCCGTCCGCTCCCATGATCTCATAGAGCGCGTCATACAACGGCCTCAGATAAGGATCGATCTTACTCTGGAGATCTCCCGGGAGAAATCCCAGTTTTTCTCCCGCCTCAATGGCAGGTCTTGTCAGGATGATCCTTCCCACCTCGTTCCTTTTGAAGGCTGTGATCGCCATCGCCATGGCAAGATAGGTCTTTCCGGTACCTGCGGGTCCCAGACCGAAAGTGATCATATCATCACGTATGGCGTCCACATACCGTTTCTGTCCAAGTGTTTTCGGCTTGATCGGCTTGCCCTGGAGTGTATGGCAGATCAGATCTTTGTCAATGGCAACGATCCCTTCTTCCTGGTCTTCAAAAACAAGGGAGATGGCATAATCCACATTCTGTTCTGTAATGGTATTTCCCCGCCTGGAGAGTTCTACCAGCTGTGTGAGCACCCGCAGAGCCTTCTGAGCTGCGGCCGCCTCCCCTACGATCTTTGTTTTTCCGTCCCTTGCGATCAGTGTGACATGGAACGTTCTCTCAATTTTCTTTGCATATGCATCGAACTGGCCGAACACATTTGCTTCATGTTCGGCAGGTATGTCAATCATCAGTTCCGACAGACTCATTTAAGTTCTTCTTTCCTTTCAATGGTTAATATTTCTGTGTCAGTTTCCTCTGTGATCCTCTGGTTCAGATAAAGAATTCCGGAAGCGTCGGCAGAATCCGCATCTATGTGTATTTTAACACTATTCTCCCTGATTTGGATATTCTTTTCCTCCAATTCTTTACAGAACTTCTCAAATCTGCGGGTCAGTTCCCGCTGGATTTCCTCTTCTGTATAACTTTTTTCCTCAAAGGAATAAGAGCCGGCAGACTCATAGCCAAAAGATAACGGCAGATAAAAATTTTCTCCCAGCCTGAGCTGTCTTTCCCAAGTCGTGAGGTCAGAATGCTCATAGCTGTTTTTTACCGTTCCCAGTGAGATCTTCCAATCAGAAAATTTTATATAGAATCGGTACCGTCTTTTTCCATCGTAGATCTTTGCCTGATAAATCAGAGGCATGGTATCCGAATATTCCATCTCCGTGTCCGCGTAGATGTCAGCGTCCGAATGCTGGTACTGATAGCCTACCACTTCTCCGCTGTCGTCAAGCACATCGATCCTGCCTGAGACGAGAAGATCTCCCGCCTTTACTGTGTCGCCCACATGAACCTGGGGAACTCCTGCCCGGGTAACCAGCTTTGTGATCACCCCGTCGGTCCCGGCGATCAGATCCGCCGGAGCATCATCTTTTGCAGTTTCTTCTGTAAAAGTATCCTCGTTCTCTTTGATCTGGATCTTCAGACGGCTTCCATCGATGGATGCGGAAACCCATACTATATCATTATATTCCTTTCTGATCGCTTTTACAATACCGGAACAGTCAACACGGCTTTTCAACATAAATGGCGACACGTCATTTGCGGCGAGAAATTCTGTGAGAGTCTCATCCGGCCACCGCTCATTTCCCTCAAAATGAATGTCCCATATAAAAAGCGAATATGCTTTCAGAAGGATAACACAGAGAAAAATCCCGACAAACAGAAGTTTCCGTCTTCTGTACCGCTGCATGAAAAAAGGGAATCCATATCTGCCGGTGATCACCGCGCGCGTCTTTGTCTTCCGGACAAAAGGGCGGATCTTTCGGAATCCGGAAACGCTCATATACATTTCATAGGCATTCCCCACCGGTGAGAGTCCCCAGATCAGGATCTGATGGAAACAGCAGAGGTTCAGGAAACGTTCCGGAGAATATCCTTCAACACGGATCCTGACATAGCCTCTGAGCCACCGAAAGAGTGAACGGATCAACTGTTCTCCCTCCCCTCTCCGAATTCAACAGAGATCACTCTGCCGGTGATCTTCATTTCGTCATTTGTGTAATACTCTATCTGCAGACGTTTTCCGCAAAGTCTCACCTGACCATGTTTCGTCTGAACCCGGATCAGGGTGTCCGTATATTCTATGATTCCTCGATAATTCTCGATACATACCTCATTTCTTCCCAGCAGCGTGATGACTGACGCGCCAAGCACAACATCCTTGGGCATGCTGGCCGCCGAGGCAAAGCGTTCCCGGATCTGATCTCTTTCCATAAAAGTGCCACACATACGCCTTTTATAATCAGTATATGTGCGGCACGTTCTGTCCTATTCAGTTTGTTTCTGTTCTATCCGATGACCTCTTTGATCAATGGTTCCAGAACAGGCTTCTCAGGAGCAAATTCATACGCTTTCAGGAGACGGGATTCTGCTTCATTCAGCTTATCCATACTGTTTGCGTGGATCACCGCAAGAGGTTCTCCCTTTTGAACATATGCTCCTTTTTTCCTGCATAGCACCAGACCTACAGCCAGATCGATCTCACTTTCCTTGGTCTCTCGTCCTCCGCCGAGGAACATGCAGATCTTTCCGATCTCTTCCGTATGGATATCGCTCACATATCCCGTTCGGTCCGAGAGGATCTCTTTCTGGTACGCCGCTGCCGGAAGCAGTTCCGGATGTTCCGCCTCATCCGGATTCCCGCCCTGTGCCCGGATAAACTCCCGGAAAACACGGAATGCTTCGCCGTTTTTCAGATTCTCTTTCAGTATGTCTTTCGCCTGCTCCGTATTTTCGGCTTTTCCCGCCTTGACAGTCATAAGGGCCCCCAGTGTCAGCACCAGCTCCTCCAGGTCCTCCGGGCCATGTCCCCGGAGCGTGTCGATTGCTTCTTTGACCTCCAGGGCATTTCCAACGGCATTTCCAAGGGGCTGATCCATATCAGAAATGACAGCGGAAACATCTTTTCCCGCCAGTTTTCCGATGCTGACCATCTCTGTCGCCAGTGCCCTCGCATCCGGGAGAGATTTCATGAATGCGCCGTCCCCCGTCTTTACATCCAGCACGATCCCGTCGGCTCCGGAGGCCAGCTTCTTGCTCATGATGCTTGACGCGATCAGAGACATCTGATCCACCGTGCCCGTCACATCACGCAGGGCATAAAGCTTTTTGTCCGCGGGGGCGAGATTTGCCGTCTGTCCCGCGATGGCGATATGTATAGTGTTTACGTTTCTGGCAAACTGCTCCGGGGTCAGATCCGTGTGGAACCCGGTAAAACTCTCCAGCTTGTCAATGGTACCGCCGGTGTGTCCCAGACCTCTCCCGGACATCTTTGCCACCGGTACTCCCACAGAGGCTGCCAAAGGCGCCAGAACCAGGGAGGTCTTATCCCCCACTCCGCCTGTGCTGTGTTTATCCACCTTGATCCCATGGATCTCTGACAGGTCCAGCATATCTCCGCTGTGCGCCATGGCAAGGGTAAGATCTTTTGTCTCCTCGTCTGTCATCCCCACGAAACAGATTGCCATCATCATGGCGGACATCTGATAATCCGGAATATTCCCGTCGGTATATTCCCGGATCATCCAACGTATCTCTTTGTCCGTCAGTTCCCCGCCCCTTTTTTTCTTTACGATCAGGTCATACATATTCATAATCCGGCACCTCTTTCTTATCAGATCTTGAGCCTTCTTCTTTGCGTTCCGCGATATCAGGACCGATGTTTAATAATCCAGGCAGGCGCGCTCTGTCACAAAAGGACGTACATAGGTATCCGCCACAGCCACATGTGCCGGGTGAGTTGCATAAACGGAAATATCCTCTGCTTTCTCAAGTGTAGTCACCAGCGCCACGTCATGAGTACTGGACGGAAGCGGCTCCTCTACGAATTCTACTGTGAGCAGTCCGGGGACTTTTCCGACAAGTCCTGCCAGATTCTCTTTCATCGCTTTCTTAAGCTCCGGCTTTCTCTCCTCTTCAATCTCCGGTTTGAATTTCCACATTACAATATGATGTACCATTTCTGTCTCCTCCTTATCAAGTTAAGATTTTCTCCTCTTTCAGCCCTTTATTTAACCTTTAAAGTTTTTCCCGTAACAGTAATAGACGAAATAAATTTCAGAAGTATACAGGATGATCGCGATAAGTACCATGAGCAGTCCTTCCCAGCTTTTGAACGCCTCACGGAACACCCAAAAATTCGCGGTAAAGAAAATCAGGACCGGGATCCCCACGAAAGAAAGCGTGCGGTATATACGGTACTTCTTTTCAGACATCCCCTCCGGGATATAGTCTTCCGGGTGGATCATCTCGCAGTGGATCGTGATCCCAAACCGCCCTGAAGTCCGGTATGCCCGGTACTCGATCCCATTCATCAGAAAATGCGGCGACATTCCCTCTTTTGTAATAATGATATCCAGGTTCTCCTGATCCGCATATTTCAGCAGTTCATCTGTAAATTCTCTGGGCGTGCCGCAGGGAACATCCGGCATAAAAGAGAAGGTTCTCACCATCTCTGATTTTACCACAGCGGTATAGTCTTCTGCAATCTTTGCGAACACGGAGCCTGCCTTTTCCTTTTCCCGCATCCGCTCCAGGCATGCGTCCACATCCAGATCCGCGAGCCGGGATTCCCGGATCGTTCCGCAGAATTCCAACGCGTCATCCAGTTTCTCTTTTTCTGACTTCAGCCTCCGGATCTGATCCTCCATCGCCTTATCCAGAGTAACATCACCTTCCAGAAGCTTTTTGATCTCCGCCAGCGGCATATCCAGTTTTCTGAAAAGAAGGATCATCTTCAGCCTGTCGATATCCCTGTCCGAATATTCCCGGTAAGAATTTTTCCTGTTACGTTCCGGGGACAGCAGTCCTTTCTTCTCATAGTAGCGGATGTTCTGCTCTGTGATTCCCGTGATCATTGAAACTTCCTTTACTGACTTCATACGATCCCCTCCTCCTGAAGAATCTGTTTCTTTTCTTACTCTCTTTATAAGCCCTGTACCAGGTATAAAGTCAATAAATCATTCCAAATTTATTTCTTTTTTCGTTCTTTTGCGGTAAACTCTTTCACGTCGATGCAAAAGACAGCAGTCCGCTCCAGCATCTCCGGGCGGAAATCAATTTCCGCTTCCGGCGCCATATGCTCCATGATCTTCGTCAGTGCATGGATCTGTTCTTCTTTCTCTGTCAGCAGATGGATCATCCCACTGCCCATAATACTCCGGTATGCATAGGAATAGCTGCAGGTATAATCGCCGGTGATGACCTCATGCCGGCAGTCCATTTCCACCGCCACAGACGGATCCTTTGCGAAGGCTTCAGCTTTCCGTCCCTCTTTCGCCCCGTGAATATACAGCTTCAGTTTTTTCTGTTCCCCATCAGGCTCAAACTCGTATCCATAATTGACCGGAACGATGAACATGCCTTCCCCGTCACAGCATCCGAGCCGTACCACATTGCATTCTTCGAGGATCTCCCTCAAAATCTCCTCATCCTTGATCTCTCTTTTAAAAAGACGCATCGGTCTCATTATGTACTCCTTCTTTCTCTCATTTACGGGTAAAACCGGTATCACCTCTGGATGAAAACATTCAATACCATCAGGATCAGAATAACAACAAATATGATCTGTGTCACCCGCCCGGATCCCAGGTGGACTTCCTCAAATTCGCGTGGATAGTCAAAAATATCCGGATCACTTCTATGTTCTTTCCACTGAAAATCCTCCAGATAATGTTTCCAGCCGCTCCGATCCGTATAAACAGTTACTCTGTTCGAGCCAAG